>JBPBQU010000175.1:0-14217 GCA_050955085.1 Janthinobacterium lividum
CCGCCGGCCGGGGTCGAGTCGAGCAATCGCTTCACGCCGGGCAGGAACCCGAGGTCGGCCATGTGGTCGGCCTCGTCGAGAACGGTGACCTCGACGGCGTCGAGGTTGCAGTGGCCCTGGCGGATCAGGTCCTCGAGGCGACCGGGGCAGGCGATGAGGACGTCGACGCCGTCGCGCAGCGCCGCGACCTGCGGGTTCTGACCGACCCCGCCGAAGACGATGGTCGTGCGCAGGCCCATGGCGTGGGCCATCGGGGTGATGGTCGAGGCGACCTGCGTGGCGAGCTCGCGGGTCGGCACGAGGACGAGGGCCCGGGGCCGCTTGGTGCGCGCCGTACGCTGCGCCGCGGCGAGCTGGGCGACCAGCGGCAGCGCGAAGGCGATGGTCTTGCCGCTGCCGGTGCGGCCGCGACCCAGGACGTCGCGGCCACCGAGGGAGTCGGGCAGCGTCGCGGTCTGGATGGGGAAGGGCGCCTCGACCCCGCGTGCCGTGAGGACCTCGACCAGCGGGGCGGGAACGCCGAGCTGGGCGAAGGAGCGGTCGTCGGTGACGATCTCGACGGGAGCATCGGTGGCGCTGGCGGCCACCGTGGCCCTGGCTGCGGGGCCGGCGTCGGCCCGGGGTGCAGGGACGCTGGAACCACCCCCGGTGGCGCGACGCGGACGACGGCGGGCGGGAACCGCGTCGGGGGAACTGCCGGAGCTGGTGGGACCTGACGTGCGGGAGCCGCTGGGCGCGGAGGAGTTCACGGGTGCCTCTCGGGATGACGGACGGAGTGGCCGTGGTGCCCGACCACACCCGTCCCCGCCGCGAGGCGGCGGAACGAGGGACCTGAGCGCCGACCGGTTCCCGGGGGAACGGCGGCGTTGAACACTCGACCGCGGGCAGCGCCGGTGGGCGCTCCCGCTGAGCCCATGCTAGCTGTCGCAGCCCTGTCCCACCCCATCGGTGCGGTGGGGGTCGACCGGGCGAGCGGATCGCGTGCGATCCCGCTGCCCGGTCGAGGGTCGGCGGACCGGTCCCGGACGAGGCGGATAGCGTGCAGCAGGTGCAGGAACAGCTTGGGCGTCTGGGCCTCGTGGTGCATCCCACCCGCGACGTCGCGGAGCAGGTCGACCTCGTGCTGGCCTGGACGCGCGAGCATGGAGGCGAGGTCGTCTGCCTCGACACCGAGGACGCGCGGTTACCCGTCGAGGTGGTCCGCCTCAGCAGGGCGGTGTTCGTGGAAACGGTGAGCGCCGTGGTGAGTCTCGGCGGGGACGGCACCATGCTGGGTGCTCTGCGCCTCGTCGTGGACCGCGCGGTCCCCGTGCTGGGGGTGAACCTCGGCCACCTGGGTTTCCTCGTCGAACTCGAGCCCCGGGAACTACCTGCCGCGTTGGAACGCATCGCTGCCAACGACTTCACGATCGAACCGCACCTGTGCCTGCGAGCACAGCTACCGGATCACACGGCCGTCGCCTTCAACGACATCGCCCTGGCGCGCACCCCGGGCAGAGGCGCCGTGAGCGCCGCACTCTCGGTCGCCGGGCAACGGATCGGCTATCTGCGCTGTGACGCCGTCGTGATCGCGACCCCGAGCGGGTCCACCGCCTACAGCTACGCGGCCGGGGGACCGTTGGTCTCGCCTGCATCGGACTCCATCGTCATCACGCCCGTCGCTCCGATGTCCGGTATTGGGCGCTCCATCGTGCTGGGCGTCGACGAATCGATCCGGCTGGAGATCTTGGACTCCTCCGGGCCGCCCGTCCTCGAGATCGACGGGATCGCCTCGGGCGAACTCGGCCCGGGTTCCGTCGTCGAGATCGGCGCCGAACGCGATGCCGGACAGGTGATCCGACTCGACGTCGGTGATCATGGCCGTCGCTCCCGGGTCAAACTGAGCCTGCTCGACCTGCCCCTGCTCCCCGAGGAGATGCTCGAACTCGTGCCCGAGGAGTTGCGCCGCGGGGAGTCCCCCCGCACCCGCTGACCTCTCCAGCGTCGAGCGGGATCGGGCGAGATCGGGCGGGATCGGATTCAGGGCGCCGTGGGATCACCGGTGGGGGTCGCGAGCGCACCGTCGCTGGCCGCGGAGGTGCTGCTGGTGCCGCTCTCGGTGGTCGCGGACGGAGCCGACGATGCCGACGACCTCGAGGATGCCGACGAGCTCGAGGAAGCACTCTTCGTGCTGCTCGAGGTGGGCTGCGCCGAGCTGGTCGGACTGCCGGTCCCCGTTTCCGTTGCCGTCTCCGTCGCCGTCTCCGATGGCGACGTCGTCACGCTGGCCGTCGACGTCGTGGTGGTGGACGTCTCGGTGGGCGTTGTGGGCTGGGTCGAACTGGGCGTCGGGGTGACCTGCTGCCCGACGATGCCCGTCTCGACGCCGTCGCTCGAACTGCTGCCCTGGACCTCGGCGGTGACACTGGTGCCCGTGACGACCTCGTAACCGGCGATGCCACCGACCGAGACCAGGAACGCGACAATTCCCAGAAGCACGGCGTGACGCCCCCGGAAGCGCCTGCGCGGCAACGGATCAGGGGCAGGGCGCGGGGAAGGGAGGTCGTCGCGTTCCTCGACGACCGGCGGGTCGGGCTGGTCGTCGGGGGGGATGGGACCAGGGCCGTGACGGCGTTCGCGCGCCTTGCGGGCGGCCTCAGCGAGACGCTCGCGGCTGGCATTGAGGTAGTGGCTGTAGATCGCGGCCGCCGTGGACGCGGCGACACTGCCGAGCGCCGCACCGACCAGCGTGCCGTAGGTGCCGAGGCTCTTCAGGCCTGCCAGCAGGACTGCGGAGGTCACCGCGGCGAGGGCACCGCCGGCGATCTGGAGCCAGTTGATGGTCAGGGTGGTCCGTGGGGGGGTCTGCTCGCTCATGCCTGCTCCATCGTCGCACTCCGCACGCGGCGCTCCCGGCAGCATCCGGGGACGGCGTGTGAAGTCTTAGTGCTCGTGTGACGAGACCCCGGTAGCCACCCGCCGGGTCTCCTCGGCCAGAGTGTGAGCATGAGCATCCTCGTGCAGGACCTGAACCAGTGGAAGGGCGCGGCCGTCATCGACGTAGCCGACGCCAAGATCGGCACCTTGTCCTCGGTGTACGTCGACGCCGCGACCGACGAGTGGTTGTTCGCCGCGGTCGAGACCGGGCTGGTCGGGTTCAAGAAGGTCGTGATGGTGCCACTGGACCAGGCGGCCGTCGGCCGCTACGACCTCCGCGTCGCCTACCCCAAGGACACCGTCAAGGCCGCACCGACCTTCGGCACCGACGAAGAACTGGGTCCCGACGACGAGCCGCGCATCTACGCCCACTACGCCATGGCGTACTCCCCCGCCGACACCCCCAGCGGCCGACGGTTGGCCCGCCGCTGAGAGGGCGACACCGGGGAGTGACGCCGACGGGCAGCGACGTCAGGCGCGCGAGCGCTGCATGGCGTCGCTGACCTCTCCCACGAGTTCCTCGATGACGTCCTCGAGGAACACCACCCCGGTGACCTCACCGTTCGTGTCCACGACCCGGGCCAGGTGGGCACCGGAGCGCCGCATGGCGGCCAGTGCGTCCTCGACCTCCTCGGCGTCACCGAGCGTACCGAGCTGACGGATCCGCTTCTCCGGCACGGCTTCGACGTAGCGCGCGGGGTTCTCGGCCGGGTCGGCGTACAGGACGTCCTTCAGGTGCAGGTAGCCGTGCAGAGCACCGGCAGCGTCCAGCACGGGGAACCGGGAGAAACCCGTCCGGGACACGAGGGCCTCGACGTCCGCGGGTGTCGCCCCCGTCGGGAGGGTGCGCAGGTCGGACAAGGGGACGGCGATCTCGCCGACGCTGCGGTCGGAGAACTCCAACGCCCCGGAGACGAGCCCGTGGGAGACGTCCAGAGTTCCCTCGCGCTGGCTCTCGGCCACGATCGACTGGACCTCCTCGACCGTGAACGCACTCGCGACCTCGTCCTTGGGCTCCACCCCGAGCAGACGCAGCGCCCCGTTCGTGAGGCCGTTCAGCGCCCGGATGACCGGGCCGATGACCCGGCCGATGGCCACCAGCGGCGGAGCCAGCAACAACACCGCCCGGTCGGGAGCGGCGATGCTGAGGTTCTTCGGGATCATCTCGCCCACGACGACGTGCAGGTACACCACCACCGCGAGCGCGATGACCAGCGCGACCGGGTGCACGAACGCCTCGGGCACGTGGACGAACTCGAAGACGGGTTCGAGCAGGTGCGCCACGGCAGGCTCCGCGACAGCACCCAGACCCAGCGAGCACAACGTCACGCCGAGCTGGCAGGTGGCCAGCATGAGGGAGACGTGCTCCATGCCCGCCAGCGCCGAGCGGGCCCGGGCACTGGTGGCCGCCAGCGGTTCGATCTGGCTGCGCCGTGCGGAGAGGACGGCGAACTCGGCGGCGACGAAGAAGGCGTTGCCGAGGATCAGCACGGCGGCCAGCAGCAAGGAGGCTCCGGGGCTCATCGTTCACCTCCCGAGTTCGTCAACTGGGCGGTCTCGCCGAGCGGGGCACCGGATGCCCCGGCACCACCCGGAAGCACCGGGCGCGGACGCAACCGCATGCGCTCGACGCGCCGGCCCTCCATACGCGCGACCCGCAGGACGGCCACGTCGGGGGCGATGCCCACCACGATCTCGTCCCCGACGACGGGGATACGGGCCAGGCGGGACATGACGAACCCTCCGACGGTCTCGTAGGCCGGATGGTCGGGAATCTCCACCCCGGTGGCGTCCCGGACCTCGTCCGGGCGGGCGAGGCCCGGCACCGTCCAGGAGGCGTCCCGATGCTGGTGCAGGCCCCCTCGGTCGCGGTCGTGCTCGTCGGAGACGTCGCCGACGATCTCCTCGACGAGGTCCTCCAGCGTGACGACCCCGGCCGTGCCGCCGTACTCGTCGACGACCACCGCCAGCTGCAACCCCTTCTCCCGCAGCTGCAGCAACAGCGGCTCGACCCGCAGCGAGTCGGGTACCCGCCGCGCGTCGGACATCAGCGCCGCGGCCGGCACCTCCGAACGGCGCTCGGGCGGGACGGAGACGGCGGCCTTGACGTGCACGACCCCACGGATGTCGTCGTCGTCGTCTCCGATGACGGGGAAGCGTGAGTGGCCCGTGCTGCGCGCCCGGGCGACGACGTCGGCCGCGGTCTCCTGCAGGCGCAGCGACTGCATCCGCACGCGCGGTGTCATGACGTCGGCCGCGGTCTGGTCGCCGAAGACCAGGGTCCGCGAGAGGAGGTGGGCCGTGCCCTCGTCGAGGGTTCCCATGTCGGCGGAGCGACGTACCAGCGCTGCGAGCTCGCGGGCGGAACGGGCACCCGACAGTTCCTCGTGGGGCTCGACCCCGATGGAGCGCAGGAAGGCGTTGGCGCTGCCGTTGAGGACGGTGATCAGCGGCCTCATGACCCATGTGAAGCCGCGCTGCAGCGGGGCCACGAGACCCGCCGTGGGCAGCGGCACGCTCAGCGCGAGGTTCTTGGGGATCAGCTCCCCCACGACCATCGAGAACACCGCGGCGATCACCACGGACGCCACGACGCCGACGGTGTCGGCCGTTCCCTGCCCGATCCCGATCGCGCGCAGCGGGGAATCCAGCAGTGTGGCCAGCGAGGGCTCGACGAGGTAACCCACGAGCAACGTGGTGAGGGTGATGCCCACCTGGGCACCGGAGAGCTGGGTCGAGAGGGTACGCAGCGCGGGCAGCACACTGACAGCACGCTTGTCGCCTGCTTCGGCGGCCGTCTCGACACTGAGGCGGTCCAGGGTGACCAGGGCGAACTCCGCGGCCACGAAGACGGCGGTGGCGAGGGTGAGGAGGACCCCCACGATCAGCAGGAGCCATTCCGTCAGCACGGGATCTCCCCCGGCTGCGTTGAACCAGAGCGCTGGGTCGAACCAGAGCGCTGGGTCGAACCAGCCGGATGAGGAGGGGGACCGGAATGAGGAGGGGGGCCGCCGTGCGGCCGGGGAGATGAACTCATGGCGCTGCCGATTCTAGGAGCACACCGGCTACACGCGCCCTGCTGGCGAACGCGAACCGTGTCCCGACACCGGTGCGAGCGGACCTCGCGAGAACCGACGACGAGGAGACCGCCCTCGATCCGGGGCCCGAGTCGTCCATCGAGCCGTTTCCCGGACCAAGACACCACCCCTGCCCGTCCCTGCCGACCCCCTGCCCCGTCCCTGCCGGCCCCCTGCCCCGTCCCTGCCGGCCCCGAACGAGTGCAGTGAGCCATCCCCGCCCGTCCATCCTGTGATCATGGCTTGATGGGGGGCCGGATCACTGGTCCGGGCGCCGACCGAAGCGACGGTCGACGCGCCCGAGTTCACCCTCCTCGCGGTGTCGCGTCAGTCGACGTGGCGGGTCAGGGTGCGCACGGTGCCGATCCCCAGCGGGAGGAGTACCCACAGGACGACGACGACGAGGGTGGGGGCGAAGACTCCGGTGAGGTGCATCGTGGCGATGTTGTCGAACCCTTCGAGGACGGAAACCCACCGGGATCCCCGGCCGAAGGCGGTGGAAGCGCCCACCTCGACCAACGTGGGGACGAGGAAGTAGATCACCATCGTCACGGCGGTCTGCTGGATGACGGCTCCGAGAGCGGCGCCCAAGAGCGTCTGCAGCGCTGCCGTGATCACCTCACCGCCGAGCCGTTGCAGGGCGTGGTCTGCGTGCACGGGAGTCGAGGTGAGGAGGCCGGTGAGTACGGAGAACCCGGCGCACAGCGCGGCGACGGTGACGACCACGGCGACGGTCAGCACAAGAGCTGCGACGAGTTTGGCGGCCAGCACCCGCCCTCGTTGGGGGACGAGAGCGAAGGTGGTCAGCGTGGTGCGCTGAGTCCACTCACTGGTCATGGCCAGAATGCCCAGGACGGGGAGGAACTGGCGTAACACGGTCAGCGGTGTGTCCCAGGCGTTGTCGGTGATCGAGATGCCGGTGACGGCGCCGCGCAGGGAGAAGGCCAGCACCACCAGCGGCAGCGCGAGAAACGTGACGAGCAGCCAGCGACCGGAGGTGGTGTTCACCATCTTGCGCAGTTCCACCGCGGTCAACCGGGTGAAGGAGGGTCGACCGGGGCGCCACGCAGTTGCGTCCGAGGCGGTGCTCGATGGGAATGTCAGGGGCTGGGTCAGCACGGCAGGTCCTTTCAGGACGTCGTCGTCGATGGTCGAGGCGTGGGCAGGTCGGTGGGACAGTCAGGCAGCGGTGGTGGCGGGTGCACCACCGGTGAGATGCAGGAACCACTCCTCCAGGTCGGTGGTGCCGGTCGAGCGCAGTTCTGTCACCACTTGTCGTGCTGCGGCGGTGGCGTGCCCGACGACCTCGGGGGTGGCCTGCACCCGCAGAGCACCATCGGGGGCAGCGGTGAAGTCCAACCCGGCGCTGCTCAGTGCGGCGCCCAAAGCGGCGGGGTCGGGACCGCGCACGTCGGTGGTGGGCGCGGCCCCGGCCAGCAGTTCGTCCAGCGGCCCTTGAGCCACCACCCGCCCGGACGCGATGACGACGAGCCGGTCGGCGGTGGCCTGCACCTCGCGCAGCAGGTGACTGGACAACAGCACGGTGCCGCCCTCGTCGGCGAAGTCACGCAGGAGGGTTCGCATCCAGGTGATGCCCTCGGGGTCCAGGCCGTTGGCCGGTTCGTCCAACATCAAGGCGGTGGGGTTGCCGAGCAGGGCCGCGGCGATCCCGAGGCGTTGGCGCATCCCGAGGGAGTAGCGGCCCACCCGCTTGGTCGCAGCGCCGGACAAGCCGACGCGTTCGAGCTCCGCATCGGCGCGCCGCGCCGGCGCGCCGATCAGCGAGGCGGCCAGACGCAGGGTCTCCCGGCCGGTACGGCCGGGGTGCTGGGCACTGGCGTCGAGCATCACGCCGACCACCCGGGCGGGATTGGGCAGCGCTCGGTAGGGGACCCCGTCGATCAGGGCCTCACCGCTCGTGGGTGGGATCAAACCGGTCAGCATCCGCAGCGTCGTGGACTTGCCGGCGCCGTTTGAACCGAGGAAACCGGTGATGGTCCCAGGCCGGCACGTGAAGGTCACGTCGTCGACGGCGGTGGTGTTGCCGTAGCGCTTGGTCAGCGCGGTTGTCTCGATCATGGTGATAAGGCTGCCAATGATTGGCGGTTCCCGGCATCGGCCGGACGTCGAGGCCGCGCGTCGACCTTCGTCGCAGATGTTTTCTCTGGCAGCGACTTCCGTAGCAGTATCCAGCGGAGGCGTTGCACCTACGCTGGACTTGTGAGCACGGGGGAAACCACGGCGAGAACTACGGGGGAAACATTGAAGTCACCCATGCAAGCAGGTTTAGTGCATTGGTGGCAGTTTCACCGGGCGCGTGTGAGTGACGTGGTCGTCATGCTGTTGGTGGCCGGAGGTGGGTTGTCCAACGTCATGGACGCCGCCGACCCGGGACTGCACACCGGTGTGTGGCGCGAAACCGCTCTGACCTCGGCGGTGGTCATCGCCTTGTGGTGGCGTCGGCGCGCTCCGCTGCCGGTGTTCGTGCTCAGCAGCGTTCTGGTCGCCTTCGGCGCCACCTCGCTGGCCCTGTGGGTCGTTCTGTTCAACGTCGCTGTGCGCGCGGGGGGCCGATCGTTGTTCGCCGTGACCGCGGTCGCAGCGGTGGCCTTCGCGAGCACCTCCGGACGCCCGGACCCCGCCGACGGAACACTCGGATGGCTGGCCTTGGGGGCGGTCAGCATTGCCTTCGTCGCCATCCCAGTCCTTGCGGGGGCGTATCTGGGCACCCGGCGCGAACTCGTGCGCAACCTCCGTGAGCGCGTCGAGCGGGTGGAGGCTGAGCAGTCCCTGCGCATCCAGCAGTCACAGCTGGCCGAGCGCACCCGCATCGCCCGAGAGATGCACGACGTCGTCGCCCACCGCATCTCCCTCGTCGCACTGCACGCCGGCGGTTTGGAGGTCAACCCCGGAGTGGGTGCCGACGAGGTGGAACGCTGCGCCGCTCTCATCCGCACCAGTGCCCACCAGGCGTTGCAGGAACTGCGCGGGGTCCTCGGTGTGTTGCGCACCGACACACCCGCCAGTTCGGAGCTGACGCCGCAACCGTCACTGGCCGACGTGGAGTCCCTGGTGCGCGCCAGCGCGGCGGCAGGTGTGACGGTGCAGCTGCACGAGGACCTGCTCGCTGACGCCACCGCACCCCTGTTGATCGGGCGCACGGCCTACCGGGTCGTCCAGGAGGCCCTGACCAACGTGCACAAGCACGCCGGCGGGGCCATGACGACGGTGCGCCTGCCCGGTGGCCCCGGGGCAGGGTTGCACGTGCAGGTTCGTAACGCCTCACCCGCCGCGCCGGCGGGCATCGAGCCACCACGACCGTCGATGCCCGGGGCCGGGCTGGGCCTGGTGGGCCTACGCGAACGCGTGGAACTCGCCGGCGGCACGCTGAACGCGGAGCGAGCAGCGGGTGGAGACTTCATCGTCCATGCCGAATTGCCGTGGCCGCGGGGAGCAGACGAAACGACCTGAGGTGATCCCTTGACTCAGCTCCATCTCGATGCTCAACGGGTTTCACCCGCGCCGCGCCGTGTCGGCCATCCTCACTGGCGTCAACGAGTCGGCACCGCGAGAGGTCGTGGCTCAACTCAAGTGCAGCAGTTCTCGCGACGACGCACTGCCTCGGCACCAGCACCCACCAGAAGCGTTCCCGCACAGTCGGTTCGAACGCTTTTCACCTTTCTGGCGTGAGCGCAGACGAGGAGCTGGTGGCGATCGCACCCAGTGCGTGGCTGACGCGGGAAGACGTCTACTCGAACTGGTCGTGTCCTGGTCCTCGCTCCGAGCGAGCCGCCCGAATGCCATCCCGCACCCCCGCGCGCACCACGCGGTAAGCGATGTACGCGGTGATGGCGACACCCACGACCCAGAGGACGAGTGGGGCCAGCAGCAACAGCAGCGTTGAGCCATTTTCACGGAACATGCTGCGACGTTATCGACCCTGACGAGCGTGCGTCACGACCTCGAACGGAATCATTCCTCCTGACCATGTGGGCACGAAGTGCGGGCCCGGTCCCGGGTAGGAATCAGGGTCAGCCCTCGGCACGTCGCGGCCCCCGCGAAGTTGCGGTTCACTGCTCCTGCCGCTAGTCCAGCTCAGCGCAGCCCGCGGACCAGGTTGGCGACGAGGGCTGCAGCGAAACCCTGCGTGAGTGGCTGATCCGGCACCAGCAGGCGGTGGTAACAAGCACCCCACAGTTGGTCGACGACGACCTCGGGGTCGATGTCGGCGCGCACCTGCCCACGCTCCCGTCCACGCTCCACCGCGGTGACGGCGAGAGCTCGCCGGGGTCCGGAGTACTTCTCCCGGTACGCAGCGGCGAGGTCGGGATCGGTCTGCGCCTGACCGATCAACTGGGCGACCACGCGCCCCGCGGGGGTCGTGGTCAAGAGCTCCACGAAGGCACTCAACTGCGTATGCAGGTCCGCCTCGACGTCCCCGGTGTCCGGGAAGGCAAGGGTCGCCCGAACCGTGCTCGCGTATCCGTCGAGCGCGAGGGCACCCTTCGAGGGCCACCACTTGTAGATCGTCATCTTGCTGGCACCCGCCAGGGCAGCGACCCGCTCGATCGTGAAGTCGGCCATGCCTTCGGCCAGCAGCAGCCGGCCGGCCGCCGCCAGGATGTCGGCCCGCACCTCCTGTGCGGGGCGGCGACCTCGCCCGCGGCGAACCGGCGGAACGAGCGCCACCGCGTCCGGGGATCGGGGTCGCCCCCGGTCAGGGGAAGGTGTTGCTTGCATGGCGGGTCTCCCGGAGGTGGCAGGAACTCTTGCCATCATATGGACGGCGCGTCTCCCATGTGGTCATATGGACTTCTGGTCCACACAAGCCCTCGACGCCCCGTCGTCACCGTTGCCAGGAGAACCGAGATGAGCACGAACAGCCACACCGCCTCGACCCCCACCACGGATCGACGCGTCGCCGTCGTGACCGGCGCTTCCGGCGGCATCGGCCGCGCCGTTGCCGAGAAACTCGCCGCCGACGGGATGGCCGTCCTGGTGCACTTCTCCGGCAACGAGAGTCGGGCCCGGGATGTGGTGGAGACCATCCTCGCCGCCGATGGCAGCGCCGAAGCCATGGGCGCCGACGTCGCCGACGAGACGCAGGTCGCGGCCCTCTTCGACCACGCCGAGAACACCTTCGGGGGCGTCGACGTCGTGGTGCACGCGGCCGGGATCATGCTGCTCTCACCGCTGGCCGAGCTGGACCTCGCCGACTTCGACCGCATGCTCCGCACGAACGTCCGTGGAACGGTCGTGGTCGACCAGCAGGCTGTCCGCCGGCTGCGGGCGGGCGGGGCGTTGATCAACTTCTCCACCTCCGTCGTGGGTCTGGCCCTGCCGAGCTACGCCGCTTACGCCGCCAGCAAGGGTGCCGTCGAGGCCATGACGATGATCCTGGCCAAAGAACTGCGCGGGCGGGACGTGACCGTCAACGCGGTGGCCCCCGGCCCGACCGCGACGCCACTGTTCCTGGACGGCAAGTCGCGGGAGTCGGTGAACCGACTGGCGTCCATGGCTCCGCTGGAGCGGCTGGGAACTCCCGACGACATCGCCACCACCGTGGCATTCCTCGCCGGTCCGGGGCGCTGGATCAACGGGCAGGTCCTGCGCGTCAACGGCGGGGTCGTCTGAACCGGTCAGCGACGAACACCAGACGTAACCACCCTCGACCGTCGTGGAAACTTCTTGACACACCGCCCCCGACGACGGCGTGAGACGTGGGCGACCTGCGTGCGGTTCGGGCTCGGACCCCGGCGCGGGCCGGAGCATGACGACCAACTGCTCAACGGTGGGTGTGGCGGGAACTGCGGGATGCGTACCCGGCGCCACTGAGGGGCGCGTAGGCGTAGCGGCCCACCTGTTCATCGAGCGGGTGCCAGCGGTGGCAGACCCGGTTGCCCGCTCGGTGCGAGAACGGAGTCGTGGGGTGCGCCGTACCACACCTCGATGCCAGGCAGTTCGCGTTGCAGCTCCGAGGACAGCTGCAACCCTTCCTGGTACCAGTCGGCTTCGCTCTGCTCGGCGCGCCACTAGAAATCGGTGACGGCCAACCGAGCGTAGGTGTCGTTCCATCTGCTCAGTCGCGATCGACACCAAAACGATCGACACCACAACGATCGACACCACAACGATCGACACCGCCAGAGCGAGTACCGCCGCAGCGCCTTCCCCTGCGGATCGACCGCCTGCCCGTGATGTCCGTCGTCGGGTACCCATTCGGCACCGGCTCACCCCGGGTTCGAGGCGCTGAACCGTCGGAACCCACCGAGGTGTCGAGAACCGCCTGGTTACCCAGCAGAAGCATTGCAGCGCAGAGAATCTCTACCTGAAGTCAACGATGGACGGATCAGAACAGCGTGTCCCCCGCGAGAAACGTCTCCAGCGGGAGCACGCACTTCCTCGCCGCCCGCAGCAGCGAATCGTGCCCGCACCCGCCCGCGACGAGCGCGGTCGCCGACGGCACCGCGGCCGCCAGTTCCCGCGCGGCGATGCCGAAGTGCTCGGGGCTGCGTTCCCCGGTCAGCAGCAACGCCCGGGCGGGCAGACCCGCGTAGACGTCGGCCGGGGAGTTCAGCTGCAAACCGGCGCGGGTCTCGGCGAGCACCTGCGGCAACCGCGCGGCGGTGGAGCGGCCCCAGTCGGTACGGGCCAACACCCCACCGACGAGACGTTGCACGCGGTCGGAACGACCGACCGCGGTGCGCCCCAACGGACTCGTACGCAGGTGCCGGTCGAGGTGGGCGAGGGCGAGATCCGGCGATCCGGTGGCCAGGGCCCGCGCGGCCTGCTCCAACGCCTCCTCGGGAACGGACCCGTCCAACGGCAGCACGGCGTCGTAGACCGCGATCCGGTCGATGCAGCGATCCAGCAGTGCCCCGGTGGCGAGCAGTGCGACCAGGCCACCGAGACCATGGCCGAGCACCAACCGGGCCCCGGTGTGGGTGAGCACCGCACCCAGCAGGGCGACGTCGTCGGCGACCGCGTAGCGGGCACCGTCCCCGCCGATCTCCTCGCGCTCGTAGCGGTGGACGGTGAAACGAACGCCGAGGCGTTCGGCCAGCTTGGCGTAGTCCACAGCAGGGCGGGCGCCGTGCACGAGGACGAGACCGGGACCGGTGCCGTCCGTGCGGACGTCGACGGGCGACCCGTCGGCCCGGCGCACCCCCTCGACGATCACGGCTCGATCATCCCCGTCCGCTCACCAGCCCGCCGGCAGCGGGCGCCCTTCCTCGTAACCGGCCGGGGACTGCAGGCCGACGAGGGCGCGCTCGGCGAACTCGGGTACCGAACGCGCCCCCACGTAGGTGAACGACGACCGCACGCCCGAGGTGATCTGGTCCAACAGGTCCTCCACCCCCGGTCGGTGCGGGTCCAGGTACATGCGCGAGGACGAGATCCCCTCCTCGAACAACCCCTTACGGGCCCGCTGGAAGGGCGAGTCCGCCCGGGTACGCGCCGCGACCGCCCGCGCCGACGCCATCCCGAAACTCTCCTTGTACGCCCGCCCGTCCGCGTCCAGCGAGAGATCACCCGGGCTCTCGTGGGTTCCCGCGAACCAGGAACCGACCATCACCTGACTGGCCCCCGCGGCCAGGGCCAGGGCGACGTCTCGGGGGTGGCGCACACCCCCGTCGGCCCATACGTGCGCACCGAGGTCCCGCGCCGCCGCCGCGCACTCCAGCACCGCGGAGAACTGCGGGCGCCCGACCCCGGTCATCATCCGCGTCGTGCACATCGCACCGGGGCCGACCCCGACCTTGACGATGTCGGCACCCGCCCCGATCAGGTCGCGCACCCCGTCGGCCGTCACCACGTTGCCGGCCACGACGGGCACCTGCGGGTCCGACCCCCGCACCGCGGCCAGCGCCTCCAGCATCTTCTCCTGGTGGCCGTGCGCGGTGTCCACGACGATCGTGTCGATCCCGGCCGCCAGCAACGCTTTCGCCGTGCCCGCGACGTCACCGTTGATGCCGACGGCCGCTGCGATCCGCAACTGCCCACGGCCGTCGAGGGCCGGGGTGTAGACGGTGGAGCGCAGCGCCCCGGTACGGGTGATGGCCCCGATGAGAACCGGCCCGTCACCGAGATCGCGCACGACGGGCGCGAACCTGCGACGCGCGTCGTGCAGCATCGCGAACGCGCCCTCGAGATCCGCCTCGGCCTCGTCGGCCTGCACCGTGACCGGTGAGGGGCTCATCACGGTGGCGACCTGGGTGAAACG
>JBPBQU010000176.1:0-13601 GCA_050955085.1 Janthinobacterium lividum
GCAACTGCTGGTGCTCGGTGATCTCCAGGTGCAGCTGGGAAGCGGGAACACCACTTCGCTGCAGTGCGGCCAGTACGCGCTGGGTGAGTTCGGGGTCGTCGAGGCTGTCGAGGGTGAGGTTCACGCTGACCGGCAGTACCCGTCGTCCCTGGTCGTTCCAGCGCCCCAACTGGTCGAGGACCTCGCGCAGGACGGCGGAGTCCAACTGGGCGTCGAGGTCGTTGCTGTTGACGAGGGCCAGGAACGAGTCGGGCGGGAGTAGTCCTTCGTGCGGGTGTTTCCAGCGGACCAACGCCTCCGCGGCGACGGCCTCGCCGGTGGCGAGTTCCACGAGGGGTTGGTAATGCACCTCGAGACGGCCGACCCCGGGGGCCTCCCCACCCAGCAGTTGACGCAGTTCGCTGCTGAGGGTGTAGCGGCGCGCCACGGCCAGGCGCATGTCGGGGTGGAAGACGATCGCGGTGTCACCGCCGGTGGCCTTGGCGGCGTACATGGCCACATCGGCGTGGGTGAGCAGCTCGGCGAGTGAGGTGCCCGCCTCGGCACCGGCGATCCCCAGGCTTGCGCTGACGCGGAACGTGAGGCCCTCGATGGCGATGGGAGTCTGCATGGACTGCAGGAGTCGGTGGGCGATGCCGGCGATCTCCTCCGAGGGCGCCAGGACGACGAACTCGTCGCCGCCGAGTCGGGCGACCAACCCGCGTTCGGCGGTGGCCAGGAGCAGGCGGTCCCGGATGCGCAGCAGGAGTTCGTCGCCGATGTCGTGGCCGTGGGTGTCGTTGACCTGCTTGAACTCGTCGACGTCGATGAGCGCGAGGCTGTGCAGGCGCGCCGACGCCTGCTGGGTGAAGGCGCGGGCCAACCCGCGGCGGTTGGCGAGATCGGTGAGCGGGTCGTGCGCAGCGAGGTGCTCACTGGAGCGCAGTGCGGCGGCAGCCCGGAGCAGGCAGAGCCCGGCGATGAACGCCCCGGACGTCGGTACGGTCCACCCCGGCAGGCCGTGGACGCCGCTGACGTGAGCACTCCAGTACAGCGCGGTGGGGACGAGGACCAGGGGTAGCAGGCCCAGCAGTGCCGCGGAGGGGAGGCGCCGTCGGGCGAACGCGGCGGTGGCGAAGATCTGGTTCATCGAGGGGTGCAGGGCGGCGAGGCCGAAGAGCATCACCCCCAGGACGCCGAGGACCTGAGCCGGATCACCGGGCAGGGCGACGCGCCGCCCCTGCAGCGTCGAGGACAGGTCGTAACCGATGGTGAGGAAGGCGGCGGCGAAAGTCAGCCAGGCGCTGGGTTGCAACAACCGACTGGAGACCGCGAAGCGCATCAACATCCCCAGCAGGGTGACGTCGAAGCTGGCCATCACGGCGCTCGTCAGGTTGTTGTGCCCGGCCAGTCCGACGGCGATGATCTGGGCACCGACCAGGACCAGGACGCTGGCGATGATGACGGCGTCGAACTTCGCGCCCGCCGCCTCCACCGGGTTCCCCGCCTCGGCCCGCCCCCGCGCGACCAGCACCACGACCGCCACGGCGGCGGCCTGTCCGGCCCACACCAGAGCGATCACCACGTCACTGATGTGGCCCTGCACCTGTACCAGGGTCGAACCCACGCCCCACAGGGTGAGCATCAACGCCATCAACGGCCACTCACCCCCGCGGGGCCGATGGATGATCATGCCCACCACGACCAGCAGCACGGAGGTGACGGAGGCGAGGAGCGCCGCGGGGGATCGCCATTGCGCCACCGCGAGAATGGTCGCGCTCGCGCCGAACAGGCTGATGAGCAGAGCCCACGTCAGTCCAGCGGAGCGGGTGAGGCCAGGGGAGGTCACACGTCAAGGTCGGATCACGACAGGCCCACCTTGAGTTCGACGAGGTGCGGTGGTCTCACCAGCTTCAGGCGAGGACGAGTCCCAGACCCGCCGCCGTGACCGTGGCGACCAGGGTCCCGACGCTGTAACCCACCCCCGCCACGGTCGTCCTGCCCTGCGTCAGCCGCAGGGTTTCGACCATGGCGGTGCCGAAGGTCGTGTACCCGCCGCAGAACCCGCTACCCACCACGACCCGCAGGACGTTCGAACTGTCGTGACCGATGACCGCCCCCGTGACCAGGCCGAGCAGCAGTGAACCGCTGACGTTGACGACGAACGTCGCCCACGGCAGCGGCGACGGCCACCGACGGCGGATCTCCCCGTCCACGACGAACCGGCTCACCGCGCCCAGCGCCCCGACCAGGCAGGTCGCGATGAACAACCAGACGCTCACCGCTCCCCCTCCCACTCCGGGACCGGTGCACTCCCGGGACCGCCGTCGGGTTCGTCCGGGTCCACCGCCAACCTACGCAACATCCACCGGTGGTGGCCGGCGGCAAGGGCGATCCCGACGAGCGCGGTGAGCAGTCCTCCGACCACGCTGGCCACGGCGTACGCCAGCGCCAGGGCGGGTTCCGTGGCGTGCACCAACAGGTCCGTCTCGGTGGCCAGCGAACTGTAGGTGGTGAAGGCCCCCAGAAAACCCGTGCCGACACCCAGGCGTAGCAACCGGCGTCGTCCGGCGTCCTCGCCCCGCCGGGCCAGGGCCTCCAACAGGAAACCCAGAGCAAAGGCGCCGACGAGGTTCACGGTGAAGGTCGCCCACGGCCAGGCCCCGGTGTGCACCGGCCAGTGCAGCGCGAGGGCACCACGAGCCGCCGTCCCCAGCAGACCACCGCAGGCGACGACACCCGTCATCGGCACCGACACGTGCAGGGGGTGCGTCACATGAGCACGCTACGGGCCCACCGCGGGGGCCGGCCCAGGTGGGATGGGCACGAGTCCTCCCGGCGTCGAGCGACGGCGAGGGCGCTTGCGGCCAGAGGTGACGGTGGGCCGACTCGAGGAGGCCGGGACCTCGGTCAAGAGTCCCAGATCGCACCGAAGGCGGGGATCCCGTACGCGGTCAGGGTGCGGACGACCTTCCAGGTGAGGGGTTTGTTCGAGATGCAGATGACTGCTTCGGCACCGACGTCGAGCTGGACCTGGCGGGCCAGCGCAGCGGTGTCGGGTTTACCGCTGAGCGTGGTGTCGACGATCGTCGCGCTGGCCGATGAACCCTCGACCTCGTCGACCAGCGCGTCACCATAGGTTTTGCGCGGTGAACGCCCGACCCACAGCAGGTGCGAGTTCGCCGGTCGGGCGAGCAGGTGCGGCAGAACCGGCGCGATGCCACTGCCGGTGGCGACCCAGAGCACCGAGGTGAAGGTGGTGGCGATGCTGGCGACACCGGCCGTGGGCAGGCCCTTGATCCAGAGGTGAGCGGGTGGTGAGTCGATGAAGTCTGCCGTCCAGTTGCCCGCGCGGGAGACCAGGATGCGGAAGTTCCCGTCCCCTGGTCGTGGCACGAGTGCGAAACCATGCCACTGCCCGAAGGGGTGGCGGCTGATCGCCGTGTAGCTGCCCGGCGCGGGGCGGGTTCCGTCGGCCAGGGTGGCGATCGCGACGTGATCGGAAGGGCGCTCGACGCTGACGGGTACACGCCGCAACCGCAGCCAGGGGATGACGACCAGGACGCTGAGCACGACGAGGGGCCAGAGCGCGCGCCCGGCCAGCACGGTCTGCACCCACAGGATCGCCAGCGTCGCCCAGCCGCCGAAACGGTGTGATGCCTCGAAGAGGTCGTGGTGGTGATGGCGCATGGGTGGACTGGCGAGGAAACAGATGACGAACAACGCCGCGACGAGCGTCCATGTCGTCACCACCAGGGCCGCGGGGGCGCGGTCGTGCGTGAGCACCACGGCGAGGACGCCGGCCCAGACGGAACCGGAGATCGTGGTGCCGACGTGGATACCACCGTGGTGGTACACCTTCGCCAGTGACCAGCGCAGTCGCAGTGGCCAACGGTGCGGTGCGCGGGCGACCACTTCGAACAAGATGTTGACAACACTCTGCTGGCGGACGGCGAAGGCGAGCACGAAGTTCGTCGTGGTCAGGTCGGCCACCACGTCTGCGGTGAGGGACGGGACCGTCACGGCGATCACGATGTTGACGAGGAGCACCATGGCCGTGAGCTGGTGGTACGGCATGAGCAACGGGTGGCTCAGCCACTGGCGCGGTCGAAGAGGGGTCCTGGCTGCACCTAGCCGTACGTGGTTCCCTGGTTCGAGGAGCGCGCTCGATCGTCGCTGGTGGGGCATTCCCGGGCGCTGGGGTGGTTGCGCCAGGTGCCTCGGCGATGACCTGTCCTCCCGGAAGGTGCCCCGGGGGCCGGTGGTGGTCGAATGGTCTGCGGCTGTCATCTTCGGCTCCTCGTCGGTGGAGTCGCTCATGGCCACGGTGCTCGAAGCAACTGTCGTGCTCTGAAAGTTTGGCAAGTGGGGGCCGCGGGGTCCTCCACCGTGTAGCACGCTGATCGAGCCACACCCGGGAATCCCTGCGATGCCTTGTTAATTTCTGCGATGCCTCGTTATCCCTGCAATGCCTTGTTCCGACCGAGTTCATCCGAAAGTCCGGGTCCGCCCCGGTCGTTACGGGTTTCCCGGCTTCACGTCCCGGACACTTCGAACGTGCGATCATCACGCACCCGAATGATTGGTGGTGCCACCGGGTGATGTCAACCAGGTGATCAACCTGGTCGTAGGCTCGGCCGATGCCGTCTCTGCGCCAACACCCCACCGGGGCTCTCGACGTCATCCGTGCTCGCCACCGGATCTCCGCCTACGTCTACGGCAACATCACGGTGCTGGGCGCGGTCATCGCCGCGACCCCGCACACCGTCGAGGACGGCCATGCCCTGATCGCAGTCGGGGCCACAGCGCTGGCGACATTTGTCGCGCACATTCTAGCTGACGTCGTCTCCGAGCGGGTGCGTCCAGACCATGTGGAGCGAAAGGCATCCAGCGAGGTCCGCGAGGAGCTGCGCGATGCGACCCCCATCGCCTCGGCCGCCGCACTGCCCGTGCTCCTCATGCTGCTGGGCACGCTCGACCTGGTGAGCGCCCAGGTCGCGGAGATCCTCGCGACGTTCGCGGTGGTCGTGCGCCTCGCCGGCGTGGGGCTGGTCACCGAGCGTTTGAGTGGTCGGCCGCGATCGGCGACCGCCTTCTGGGGCGGGATCGTCCTGGCCGCCGTGAGCACCGTGATCGCCGTGCTGAAGGCCGTCCTCACCCACTGAACCCCCACGCCCCTCGAGGTGTGGCCGACGCCCTCATCGATGCCCGACCCAACCGGTGGCGCGTCCTGGGTGAACCGCGGGTGAACTCTCCCTCGAAAGTCCGACCCTGGCTACCGGGGTTGACCTCCAGGGGGGAGGCTTCGTTCTCGTGGAGACAGCAACTGTGATCCTCGTGCTCGTCGTGGTGGTCGCGCTCTCGTTCGACTTCACCAACGGCTTCCACGACACCGCCAACGCGATGGCCACGTCCATCGCCACACACGCCCTACCGCCGAAGACGGCCGTGATGATCTCCGGCGTCCTGAACCTCATCGGCGCCTTCCTGTCCGTCCAGGTGGCCCTCACCGTCACCAACGCCGTCGTCAACATCCAGAACTCCGACGGCAGCCCGAAACCGGAACTCCTGGCAGGTGGTGGTTCCGCTCTGCTGCTGATCGTCCTCGCCGGATTGACCGGTGCGATCGCCTGGAACCTGCTCACCTGGCTGCTCGGACTTCCCTCCAGCTCCTCGCACGCACTGTTCGGCGGCCTCATCGGCGCGACGATCGCCGGTCTCGGCTGGGCGGGCGTGAAGTGGAACGGTGACGGCACGAAGCTCGACGGCGTGGTGGGCAAGGTCATCCTCCCCGCGATCGCCTCACCGATCATCGCGGGCATCGTGGCCGCGATCGGGACGTGGCTGGTCTACCGGGTCGTGGCCGGCGTCGCCGCCCGTTACACGGACAACGGGTTCCGCTGGGGGCAGATCGGCTCTGCCTCGCTGGTCTCGCTGGCCCACGGCACCAACGACGCGCAGAAGACGATGGGGGTCATCACCCTCGCACTGATCGCGTCGGGCCACTGGACCAGCACGGATTCGATCCCGTTCTGGGTCAAGGTCGCCTGCGCGCTGGCCATCTCCTCAGGGACCTTCATCGGTGGGTGGCGCATCATCCGGACCCTCGGCAAGGGACTCGTCGAGATCTCCCCACCGCAGGGCCTCGCGGCGGAGACCGCTTCCGGGGCCATCATCCTCATCTCCAGCCACCTCGGATTCGCCTTGTCGACGACGCACGTGACCACCGGATCGGTTCTCGGCACCGGTATCGGCAGACCCGGGGCCGTGGTGCGGTGGCGGGTCGCGGGTCGGATGGTCATCGCGTGGATCATCACGCTTCCCGCGGCGGCCGTGGTGGGGGCGCTCATGTGGTGGGTTGCGGACCTGCTCGGTGGCGGCCTGCTGGGGGCGCTCGCCATCCTCGCCATCCTCGTGGTCTTCAGTGCGATCGTTCTCGTCCGCTCCCGTAGGAACCCCGTGCATGCCGGCAACGTCAACGACGAGTGGCAGGCGCCGCAGCAGCAGCACGCCTCCGCCACCGTCTGAGGAGGATGACGATGGGTAACACCCTCACCCTGGCTTTCGAGGCCTTGTGGAAGATCCTCGCCGTGGGACTGGTGCTGGGTGCGGGCCTGCCGGTTCTGTTCTCCGTCGGCATCCGGGCCATGGCCTGGGGTGCAGGCGGTGAAGCCGAGACCGGATCAGGTGGAACCACCGCGCCGCATCCCCTCGGGCGCACCCTCGGCGTCGTGTGCTTCGCGATCGTGCTGCTCTGCGTGGCACTCGGCATCACGTTCATCGTGGCCACCGGTTTCGGCAAGGTCCTGAGCTTCGAGCACGTGTACCCGACCATCATCGACAAGTGATCGAGGGAACCACCATGACCGACCAGAGCACGAGTTTCGCCGGCCGCGTCGTCGACTGGCTGCGGGCGGGATACCCGTCCGGAGTTCCACGCCAGGACTATGTCGTTCTGCTCGGTCTGCTGCGCCGCAAACTGACCGACACCGAGGTCCACCAGATCGCCGGTGAGCTGGTGGGCCTGGCCCGGCAGGGGGAGGTCATCACGACCGCCGACGTGGAACGGCTCATCAACGGTGCGACGCTGGACGAACCGAGCGAGGCCGACGTGGTCCGGGTCTCCGCCCACCTCGCGGCCGGCGGCTGGCCGTTGGCGGATGACCCCCGTGGTTGATTCCCGAGGTTGACCCTGTGGTGACGAGAACCCCGGAACCGCTCGTCGGTTCCGGGCCGGGTAGGAGGGCCGAACCTCAGCGACCGAGGTCGAACCAGATGATCTTGCCACGCACGATGGGACGGACTCCCCAGTCGGTGGCCAGGGCGTCGACGATGGCCATGCCCCGGCCGTGGACGGCACCGGGTCCGGCCTCCTGGATCGCGGGCAGCGACGCATTCGTGTCGCGGACCTCGACATGCACCGTCGAGGCCGTGACCCGCAGCGCCAGCTGGACGGGACTGCGGGCGTGCTCGACGGCGTTGGTCACGAGTTCGCTGACCATGAGGACGGCGTTGTCGCACAGATCCTCCTCCACCCCGGCCGCACCGCACTGATCGCGCACGAAGGCGCGGGCGTCGCGCACGGCGGCGCGACTGCGCTCGAGGAGCAGGGAGCTCACAGTGCGGTCTCACCCCGCAGGTCCTCGGCGTCGACGTTCGGTCCGGCCTCGACGGGCCGTGCCCTGTCCTGGGGGTGGGCCCGGACGGCGAGTAGCGCGACGTCGTCCTCGACACTGCTCCCGACGTCGGCAAGCAGGGCATCGCAGAACTCCTCCAGCGTGCGACCGACGAGGTCTTCGGCCCTGCGGCGCAACCACTCGAGGCCGGCGTCGAGTTCCTGGCCACGACGCTCGACGAGACCGTCGGTGTAGAAGAGCACCGTCGACCCGGGGACGAGGACCTGCGTGTGGTCGTGCCGTTCGGTGTCCGGGAGCAGTCCCAGCAGGAGTTCCGGGACGGTGCTGAGCAACCGGGCCCTCCCGTCGGGTTCGAGGAGCAGCGGTGGCGGGTGCCCTGCGTTCGACCAGCGCAGCGTACGCATCCCCTCCGTCGCGTTCGCATCATCCTCTTCGACCTGGGCGAGGACGGCCGTCGCGAGCGCGCCGATCCCCAGGTCGGCCATGGCCCGGTCGAGGGCGCCCAGCACGCGGGCGGGAGGTTGGGCGACAGCGTGCGCGACGCCACGCAGGACGTTGCGGACCTGCGCCATCGCGGCCGCGGCGTGGCGGTCGTGGCCTGCGACGTCGCCGATGACGAGGGTGGTGGCGCCGTGGGTGACGGTGAAGGCGTCGTACCAGTCACCACCCACCTGTGCCTCCTCGGCGGCCGGCACGTAACGCACGGCGATCTCGAGGTGGTCGGGTTGGACGGGGTCGGTGAGCAGGCTGCGCTGCAACGCGATCGCCAGCTTGCTGGTGGCGGCGGCCGTCGCCTGTTCGGCCTGGCGGACCAGCATGCGGTCCAGGGCCTGCGCACACTGTGCCGCGAACGCCCTCATGAACGCGACGTCACCGTCGGGGAAGGTCTGCGGTCCGCTCCAGCTCGCCGTGATGGAGCCCAGCAGGCGGTCACCGACCCGCAGCGGCAGGGCCGCCCACGCGACCCTCCCGGTGGTCGCGTTCACCTCCGCCATCTCCGGCGTCAGGGCGAGGCCCTCGGCCTGGTCGCGCAGCAGCACCGGAACACCGGTGCGGGCGGCGACCGCGGCCGGGAGCGGCCCGTCGAGCGGGATGTCGGCGGACTGCGGCCGAGTGAGCGGGACCAGCGAATCGGTGATGACGAGGCGCAACACGGCTTGGCCCGGGTCACCGGAGCGGGTGTCACCGGCGTCCTCGCGGAAGGCGATGGCCCCACCGTCCGCGCCGAGCACGGCGAGCCCGCGGTCGATGACCGTGCTCGTCAGCTGTTCCACCGTCTGGGCGGAGGCGAGTTCCAGCGCCACGCCTGCGAGCCCGGCGAGGCGGCGCGAGGACAACGCCTCCGCCCGCGCCACGCGGTCGAGCACGACCGAGCGGGCGTCGAGGTCGGAGGCGAGCTGTTCGGCGCGTTCCCGGATACCGGCCACGTCGGCCTCGGCCTGTTGCACCCGGTCGCGTTCGCGCACCAGGTCGCTCAGGTCGTCGACGATGCTGATGACGCCCGTCACGGTCCCGTCCTCCTCGCGGTGGACGGGCACCAGGACGACGGTCCACCACCGTTCGGCGACGAAGCCGGGCGCGGTCTCGGAGTCGTGCTCCACGAGCGGCAGGCGTTCCACGAGGCCGGTGCGCATGGCCGTCCGCACGGCGACCTCGTAGGCCCCCGCACCCCCGGGGTTCTCCGGGTTGCCGGGGAAGGCCTCGAAGGCACCACGTCCCACCAGGTCTTCGCGGCGCC
Source organism: Janthinobacterium lividum (assembly GCA_050955085.1). Classification (GTDB taxonomy): domain Bacteria; phylum Actinomycetota; class Actinomycetes; order Actinomycetales; family Kineococcaceae; genus Kineococcus. The sequence goes on from JBPBQU010000176.1 coordinate 9,355, forward strand.
GGCCCGTGACGGCACTGTGGGCGGGGTTGCACTCGACGACCACGAAGTCGGCGTCGATGAGCAGGCAGGGTGTGGGGACGGCGGCGAACACGGAGCGGTAATCCGGCCCCGCACCCGGCTCCTCGAACCGGTCACCCCCCGCGATCACGTCTCCGATGGTCTCATCCCGCCGGACGTGCCCCCTGCGGGTGCACCGACCCGGACACCGCACCCGGTGAGCTGCCGGGTGCGGTGTCCGCACGATCCAGCCGCCGACGGCGCGTGGGGTGGGCCGTGGGGGGGTTGATGGGTGCGTCAGTCGACGGGCGCGACCTCGGCTGCGGTGACGTCCATCTGGGCCACCTTGGCGGCGGTGGTGCTCGAGAGGGTGAAGGTCGGGATCTGCAAACCCAGGGAGGTGCAGATCGCGTGGAAGACCTCGGTGTTGTCGAGGAGCTTGCCGAAAGCGGCGGAACCGTGGAAGGTCCCGAGCAGCTTGTCCGGTGTCCCGGCCGCCATCACGTCCTGCAGCTCACCGCGGGTTCCCGCGTAGGCGAAACCCTTGTCCTTGAACTCCTCGATGAGGTTTCGGTCGTCCTCATGGCGTGAGATCGGGTCCGACTGCGGCACGAAACTCGCGCGGCCGCCACCCATGAAGACGTCGGGCATCTGACCGGGTTGGAGCGACTGGTCCATGATGTCGAGGTACTCGGAACGGCGGCGGGTGTGGGCGAAAACCGCCGCGGGGGTCGCGTCCTGCAGCTCCGCCGTGGTGACGATGCCGATCGACATGCCGCGAGCCCGCTTGAGGACCTCGGCCATGGTCTCGACGTGCGGGCTCTGCGTCGGGTCCTGCGAGTTTCCGGCGTAGACACCCATCGCGTTGACGGCGGTCTTGTGACCGGTCATGTAGGCCGACATCGAGTTGGCGGAGTCGGTCGCGATGGAATCGGAACCCGAGGTCGTCACGGTCCCGCGCTGGTCCATCTGGTCCATCTCGAGCAGGCCGTCGTACTTTCCCTCGGTGATCCCCTTGGAGAGGATGCGGGCACCCGCGATTACTGCCGCGCCCATGCCGTCGCCGAGGAAGAAGATGACGTTCTTGGCGCTCTTGCCGTTGGCTCTGTTCAGGACGACCTTGTGCGTCACCGACGTGTCGGCGGAACCACCCGTGCAGCTGACCTCGGCCGTGATCGTGTAGTTCCCGGCCTCCGGGTAGATCATCCGCTGGTAGGTGACTTCGACCGAGTCGGAGGCGGAACTGGTGCGCAGGGGCGCCGGGGACAGCAATGGCGCGGGGTGTCTGCCGTCGGTGACCCTGATGACGATCCGGGTGGACTCGGGGTCGACCCCCGTCGCCTCGATACGCAGGTCGAAGGTGGCGCTGACTTGGAACTTGGCGCGGTCCAGGGGAAGGATCCTGACGGCGACGGCACCGCCCCCCACCATTCGCCCGACGCGGCGGATGGAACCCGTGCTGTGGTGGGGGTCCTTGACGCTGAGTTGGCCCGACGTGCGGATGGTGCCCGTCGCCTGGGCGTTGGTCGACCAGGAGCCCCAGACGATGGCGGTCGCGATCCCACCGGCACCCGCACCGAGCAGACCGCGGCGGTTGAAGAACCCCCGCCGCTCGTTCTGCCGGTCGTCGTTGCCGGGGTCGCCCTTCGGGGCGGATCGGTTCTCGGACACCGGAACTCCCTCTCGCGTGGTCCACGGCCGTCGGCGGTGCGGACGGTTCGGGGAGCTCATCCTCAGGACACGCACAACCTGGCAGGGCCGGGGAAACGAACAGCGAACTCCAGGGCAACTCTTGGTGTACGCCGGAGGGTTCTCCGTTACGACCGGGGAGTCAACAGGTGTGCCATCCGGAGTTGCAGGAGTTCGCGCAGCACGATCGAGGTGGAGGTCTGGCGGATCCCGCGGCATCGCATGATGCGTTGGGTGATGTCGTACACGTGGTCCGCGTCGCGGGCGACGATTTGGATCATCAGGTCGGAGTCACCGGAGATGACGAGGCACTCCACGACCTCCGGGATCTCGGAGAGATCCTCGACGAGGCCATCGAACTCCCCCTGTTCGATCCCGGCCATGACCAGTGCCCGCATCGGCAGACCGAGACGCTGCGGGGCGATGCGGGTGGAGTTCGCGTGCATCACGTCGTCGGCCGCGAGGCGTTCGAGGTGGGCGTGGACCGTCCCGCGGGCCAGGCCCAGGTCGAGCGCGAGCTGCGCGACCGTGGCCCGGGGGTCTTCGTCGAGGGCCAGCAGGATACGCCGGTCGGTGTCGTCCAGACTGGTCATAAGGATCACTCTAGGGCGCCGTTGCCGGGTACGCCTGGTCGATCCGATCAATCTACGTCCCTTGACCTGGACACTTCGAGTGGTTGGCGCTCCTCGCCTGCGGCCGGCCCGCCGCCGGCACCGTCTCGGTGGCGGTCTCGGCGACGGGGTCCCACCGCGGCGGTGGTGACCGGATGCCCCGTTTCGAGCAGCGCCTGTGGATAACTCCTGGGTCCGGTGGTGGGGTTTCGCTACTTTCCCCGCGGGTGGAGGGGGTGGCTGTGGACGAGTTGTCGGGGTTGTCGCCGCAGGCGGCGAACGGGGCGGCGGGTGCGGCGCGGGCGGGTGCGGCGGTGTTGGCGGATGCGGGTGAGCGGGCGCGGTCGGGTCGGGAGGCGTTGGGGGGTTGGGTCGGGGCCGCTCAGGACGGTTTTGCTGATCGGTTGACGCAGTTGCAGGGGTATCTGGAGGTGGTGACTCGTACCGCGTCGGCGGGGGCGGGGGTCATCGAGGGGTACGCGCGTGAGTTGGGGATGTTGAAGGGGCGGTTGGCGGGGATCGACGCGCAGTTGGAGTACGTGCAGGGCGCGTTGGACCGTGGTGTCGAGGATTTCGCGTTGTGGGAGTCGCGGTGGGCTGAGTTGGATCATTGGACGGCGTCGCGTTCGGTGGTGGTGGCGGCGTTCGATGCGGCGTCGCAGGAGTTGGCGACCCGGTTGTCGGGGTTGGTGGATGAGGTGGCGGGGCGTCCGCGTCGGGTGGGTGAGCAGGTCAGCGATGCGGTGACGACGGTGGTCGGGCAGGTGCAGGGGACGGGGTTCCTGCTGTTCGGGTGGTCTTGGGATGGTGCGGGCTGGTTGGACATGGTGCGTGCGGTGCCGGGGGTGGTGCGGGGTGCGGTGGCTGATCCGGTGGGTACGGCGGTGGCGGTGTTGCCTATCGAGGAGCTGCGTGATCATCGGTGGGGGGTTGCGGGTGCGAGCTTGGGGATGGCTGGCCTCGACAAGGGACTCGGGCGGGAGCTGGAGGGGGTCACCCCCGATCACGTCGAGCGGCGGGGGCACCTTGATGAGCACGGCGAACCGTTGCCGCAGTCGATGCCGGAGTTGTTGGCGGGGGTGGATCTGGAGCGCAGTGAGGTGTTCCCTGGTGCGCACACCATCGCTCGGCATGTGGAGGTGGATGACGAGTTCTTGAAGCAGCGGTTGACGGATGGGACGGTGGAGGAGGGGAACCCCGGCAGGGTCCCGTCGGCGGCGTCGCGGTGGACGGATCTGGAGACGGCGAACCGGGTGATCACCGAGACGTTGCGGGCGAATGAGGACAAGCTCAATCAGAAAGTGGCGGCGGGTAAGCAGACCATCAACGTGGAAGCGCCGGCTCCGGCGGACTCAGGGGTTGCCTGGGTCAAGGACGGATCGGAGGGTTTCGTGCAGAAACCGGTGGTCAAGTGCATCGTACGGCTCGGCCGTTCAGATGACGGTTCCTGGTACGTGGTGACGGCCTATCTGGAGGTGGCCCAGTGAAAAGTTCAATTACCTGTGTGACGGCGGCCTACTGCGATGGTGACGATTGGCTCTGCGCCCGTGAAGGGTTGGAAGTCAGCATCGCAGAATACGATGATTCGTTGGCGCCGGACCTGGCGTATTGGCGTGAGGTGATCGCGCTCGCGCGGGAGTCAGAGAATCCGCCCGCCGTCTTCCAGGGGTTCGGGGGGGTGAACCTGCGGGATCCACCGGAGGGAACGTCGTGGTTTCGGTGGGCCCAGTGGGTGGAACGTCGCCTCACCGAGGCCGTGACTCATCCGGAGACCATTCTTCGGGGGGTGAGGTACCCGCGTCAGTACCAGTGGAGGTTTCGGTCCTCGGTGCTGAAGGACGAGGGCCGGCCGGCGGTGGATCGCCTCCTCGAGATGCACGAGTCCCTGCTCGAGAGGTGGGTGGGTGCGGGGGAGGGGTCGGCGCGGTTGCACCTGGTCGGTGACGTCGG
>JBPBQU010000177.1:0-11855 GCA_050955085.1 Janthinobacterium lividum
TGGGCGGTGCGGTCAGGGCAGGAGGGCGTCGCGCAGGACGTCGAGACCCACGGACCCGAGGTCGAGGGCCCGGCGGTGGAAGGCGACGACGTCGAAGGCGGCGCCCTCGCGAGCCTCCACCTCGGCCCGCACCGACGTCCACAACCGCTCACCCACTTTGTAACTCGGCGCCTGACCCGGCCAGCCAAGGTAACGGTCGAGCTCGAAGCGCAGCTGGTCGCGGTGCCAGCTCGAGACCGAGGTGAGGAACTCCCACGCCTTCGCGTAGGTCCAGGACCCGCCACCGACCTCGGCCGGGGCCTCGAAACCGCAGTGGATGCCGATGTCGAGCACGACGCGACCCGCTCGCAACAGCTGCCCGTCGAGCATCCCGAGCACCTCACCCGGGGTGTGCAGGAAACCCAACGAGTGCATGAGCCGCTCGGCGTAGAGGGCCCATCCCTCGCAGTGGCCGGACACCAAACTGATCTGGGAGCGACGCCACCGGTTCAGCACCTCGCTGCGGACGGCTGTCTGACCGATCTGCAGGTGATGGCCGGGAACCCCCTCGTGGTGCACGGTGGTCGCCTCCTGCCACGTCGAGAACTCGCTCTGCCCCGGTGGTACGGCCCACCACATGCGTCCCGGGCGGCGGAAGTCCTCGCTGGGTCCGCTGTAGTAGACGCCGCCCGACGTCGTCGGGGCGATGCGGCACTCGAGCCGACGGATCTGCTCGGGGATGTCGAAGTGCGTGCCCGCCAACGCTTCCACCGTGGCGTCGGAGCGGTCCTGCATCCAGGCCCGGAAGTTCTCCGCCCCGGCGATGCGGTTGCCGGGGTCGGCGTCCAGGGCGGCGATGGCGGCGGCGAGGTCGGGTGTGGCGCCGGTGATCTCCTGCGCCACCACGGCCATCTCGGAACGCAACCGGGCGACCTCCTCCAGACCCCACGCGTAGGTTTCGGGCAGGTCGATCTCGGCACCCACGTGGTAGGCGGAGAACAGCCGGTACCGCTCGATCCCCACGGCATCCGCGGTGGGGGCCTGCGGCCGGAGTTCGGTGCGCAGGAACTGTGCGAGTTCGCCGTAGGCGCGGGCCGCGGCCGAACCACCGCGTTCGGCGGCGTCGCCGTGACCGGCCGAGAACGTCGCGAAGAACCCGTCCGGTGCGGCGTAGCTCTCGGCCTCGATCGCGCAGGCCTCGACCTGACGCAGGGGGGCGACCCGGCCGGCCGCGGCGCCCGTGCGCAGGCTCTCGACGTAACCCGCCACGGCGGTCGGGACGGCGGCGAGGCGCTCGGCGACATCGGCCCAGTCCTGCTCCGTCTCGGTCGCGACCAGGTCGAAGATCATCCGCAGCTCCTGCACGGGGGAGGCGATGACGTTGAGGCTGCCCAGCGTCTCGCCCGCGTCGTGCAACGCCACCTCGAGGCCGAGGCGTTCCGTCAGTGCCGCCGCGGTGACCCGGTCGACGTCGTCCAGCACACCCTCCGCACGGACGGCGGCGTCGACCGCGGCCAACGTCGTGCGGGCGACGTCGGCGACGGCGGCGAGCCCCGCGGGGGAGTGATCACCGAGGCCGGGGGCGATGTCGGGGGCGCCCAGTGACAGCGCGACCCCCGGTTGCAGCACGAGGGTGGCCTCGAGGTGGTGCTCGGCGATCGCGTCGAGGGCGCTGCGGTGCCGCGGGCTCGACGGTGCTGGGTTCGAGGCGCGGGATGCACTGCGGGGACTGCTCACCCCCCAAACCCTAGGGCGTGGTGCGCACCGCCGGCTGGAGGTGCCCCGCCCCTCGCAGGTGTGCTGGCGAGTCCTCACGACGGGTCGTGGCGAGTCCTCGCGACGGGTCGAGGCGAGGGATCGTGACAGGTTGGGCGCATGGAGAACGCGTGGGGCGACCTCGAGCGACCGCCCCTACGGGCGCTGCCCCTGCGCCGGGCGCTCGTGGGGCCGCACGGCTGGGCCGCGCTCACCGTCGTCGCCGGCACGGGATCGACGAACGCCGATCTGCTGGCCCGCACGGGGGCTCTCGACGCCACCGTGCTCGTCGCCGACCACCAGGACTCCGGTCGCGGGCGCCTCGGGCGCACCTGGAGTGCCCCGCCACGCTCCAGCCTCGCCGTCTCGGTCCTGCTGCGCCCCACCACAGCGCCCGAGTGGTGGTCCTGGTTGCCGATGCTCACGGGGGTCGCCGTCGTCGAGGCACTCACCGGGCTCGGGGTCGACGCCGGGCTGAAATGGCCCAACGACGTGCTCGTCACGGGCCCCGGTCGACCCGGCAAGGTGTGCGGGATCCTCGCGGAGATGCGTCCCGCGAGCGATGCGGAGGGTGCGCGGGTCGTGCTGGGGGCCGGGATCAACGTCAGCCAGTGCCTCGAGGAACTCCCCTCGCCCCTTCAGAGCGCGGCCGGGTCGTCCTCGCCGGCGACCTCGCTGGCGCTCGCGGGCGCGCGCAGCACCGACCGGGACACCGTGCTCCGCAGTTACCTGCGCGCGCTACGGGAGTCCTTGCAGCGCTGGGCGTCGCAACCCGAGTCGGTACGCGACGCCTACCGGGCGCGCAGCGCGACCATCGGCACCGACGTGCGCGCCCAACTGCCCGACGGTTGCGTGCTCGTGGGGCGGGCCGTCGACGTCGACGCGACGGGTCGCCTCGTGATCGAGACGTCAGACGGGACCGCGACGAGCCTCACCGCCGGGGACGTCGTCCACCTGCGGCGCGGCTGAGGAGGTCCCGCGCTGCGGGTCCTGGGCGGGCTCGTGCGGGTCCCACCCCTCCTCCTCGAGTTCCGCGACGAAGACGTACTTCCGGTAGGCCCACCAGCGGAAGATCGTCCCCAGGGCGACACCGACGATCTTGGCGGAGACGTTCGTCGCCACCGGTCCCCGCAGGTCCAGCACGTAGTACGTGAACGACAGGCAGACCAGCGAGATGAGCAGGCCGGCGCCGTTCATCAGGAAGAACAGCACGAGTTCCCGGGGCGCCGAGGCGCGGCGGCGGTGCCGGAACGTCCAGTACCGGTTGCCGAGCCAGGCCACGACGATGCTGATGACGACGGAGATGACGTTCGCGGTGAGCGGTTTGGCGTGCAGGAGGCCGACGTTGTCCGGACCCGCGTAGCGCAGCAGGTTGAACGTCCCGAAGTCGGTGACGAAGGCGACACCGCCCACGATCCCGAACTTGGCGGCCTCGCGCGCGAGCACCTCGTAGGTTTCGCGCAGGCGCCGGAGCAGACCCCGCTGCTCCTGCTGGGTGTTACCTCGTTCATCGTCACGTTCTTCATCGTCACGTTCGTCTCGCTGAACCACGCTCGGCTTCGCTCCGTCCTCGTCGGTGGCCAGCAGTCTGTCGGACGGTGCTGGGAGCGAGCTCACAGACCGCGTTCGGAGCCGGCGCGTGTCCCGGATGGGTGCGACGGGTCCGGACCTACCGCAGCGCCCGGGTGTTCGGGTCGGGTGTGCGGGTCGAGGGTTCGGGGTGGGTGGCCTATACCCTCGGCAACCGTGACGAGCACGCTGTCCGAGCCCCCGCACCGGCCCGATCCGGCCCCCTACGCCCGACCGGGCGGGTTCCCGGTCGTGGGTGTCGTCGGCGGGGGCCAGCTGGCGCGGATGATGCAGCCGGCCGCGATCGCCCTGGGCGTGCGCCTGCGGGTGCTCGCGGAGGGATCGGACGTGAGTGCCGCCCAGGTCATCACCCCCGCCCCCCTCGGCGCCGCCGACGACGTGGACGCACTCGTGGCGTTCGCCGCGCAGTGTGACGCCGTGACCTTCGACCACGAGCACGTCCCCACCGCGGGGTTGCAGGCGATGGCGGCGCTCACCTCGGTGCAGCCCGGGGCGGACGCCCTGGTCCACGCCCAGGACAAGATCGTGATGCGGGAGAAGCTCACCGACCTCGGGGTTGCGTGCCCGCGCTGGGCACGGGTGTCGAACGAGGACCAGCTGCGCGCGTTCGGTGACGACGGTGGTTGGCCCGTGGTGCTCAAGATCCCTCGCGGTGGGTACGACGGCAAGGGCGTCCTGGTGCTCGACGGGCCGCAGGACGCCGAGGGGTTCGCCTCGGCGGCGGGCTGGTTCGCCGACTGGGCGCAACGTGGGCCGCTGCTCGTCGAGGAGCACGTGCCGTTCGTGCGAGAGCTCGCGGCGCTCGTGGCGCGCAGTCCCTCCGGGCAGGCCGCGGCGTGGCCGGTGGTCGAGACCGTCCAGGCGGGCGGGGTCTGTCGCGAAGTCGTCGCTCCTGCCCCCGACCTCGATCCCGATCTCGCCGCCGAGCTCACCGGGATCGCCTTGCGGATCGCGGGCGGGCTCGGGGTGAGCGGTGTGCTGGCCGTGGAGGCCTTCGAGGTGGAACGGGAGGTCGAGGGTCGTCGGGTGCGCCAGGTGCTCGTCAACGAGCTCGCGATGCGCCCGCACAACAGTGGGCACTGGAGCATCGACGGTGCGGTGACGAGCCAGTTCGAGCAGCACCTGCGCGCCGTGCTCGACCTGCCGTTGGGTTCGCCCGCCGCCCGCGCGCCGTGGACGGTCATGGTCAACGTGCTCGGCCCCCGCGACATCGAGGCGCGCCACGAGGACCTCTACCGCAGCTACCTGCACGTCATGGCCCACGACCCGGGGGTCAAGGTGCACCTGTACGGCAAGGAACAGCGTCCGGGGCGGAAGCTCGGCCACGTCACCGTCTACGGCGACGACCTGGAACTCGTCCGTGAGCGTGCCCGGCACGCCGCGGCCTTCATCGCGGGGGAGATCGACCAGTGAGCAGTTCGACAGCCAGTAATGCGAACATGGGTAGTTCGATGACGGGTAGTTCGACGACGAGCAGTTCGACGACAAGCGGTGCTCCGGTGGTGGGCCTGGTCATGGGTTCCGATTCCGACTGGCCCGTGATGGAGGAGGCGGGCAAGGCGCTGGACGAGTTCGGCATCCCCTTCGAGGCCGACGTCGTCTCGGCGCACCGGATGCCGCAGGACATGCTCGCGTGGGGTGGCGCGGCGGCCGAGCGTGGCCTGCAGGTCGTCATCGCGGGGGCAGGCGGGGCAGCGCACCTGCCGGGCATGCTGGCGAGCGTGACGCCGCTGCCGGTCATCGGGGTCCCGGTCCCGCTGCGCTACCTCGACGGGATGGATTCACTGCTCTCGATCGTCCAGATGCCCGCGGGGGTCCCGGTCGCGACGGTGTCGATCGGCGGGGCGCGCAACGCCGGGTTGCTCGCGGTGCGAATCCTCGCCGCCACCGACCCGGTGTTGCGCGCGAAGGTCGTCGAGTTCCAGGAATCGTTGCGACAGACCGCCTACGAGAAGGGTTCGGCGTTACGCGCGAGAACCCGGCGCGGTGGCGTGGGTTTCGGGGGTCGAGGGTAACTTCGGGGTTGGAGGTAACTTCGGGGCCATGGCACTGCAGACGGTCTCGCATCGGATCGACGGGCACGACGTCCACGAGCACGTCCTGCGGGTGCCGCTGGAGCACAGCGGCGCGAGCGACCAGGGGGCGGACACCGACATCGAGGTGTTCGCGCGGGAGTACGTCCGCGACGGGTGCCGGGACGCGCCGCGGCTGGTGTTCTTCCAGGGGGGTCCGGGCAACCCGGCGAACCGACCCGAGGTCCTCGGCGGTTGGCTGGAGCGGGCGTTGGAGGACTACCGCGTCGTCCTGCTCGACCAGCGGGGTACGGGACGATCCACCCCGTTGGACCGTCAGAGCCTGGTGGAGGTCGGAGATGCTGCGGCGCAAGCTGATTACCTCGCGTATTTTCGCGCCGACGGGATCGTCGCCGACGCCGAGGCGTTGCGCAGCGAGCTCAACGACGGCCGGCCGTGGAGCATGCTGGGGCAGAGTTACGGGGGTTTCGTCATCACGACATACCTCTCGCAGGCTCCGCGGGGTGTGCGGGAGGCGTTCGTCACGGGCGGTCTGCCGGGGTTGCGCACCAGTGCGGACGACGTCTACCGCGCGACGTACACGCAGACCGCGCGGCGCAATGCGGAGTTCTTCGCGCGCTACCCCCGCGACCTCGCCGTCGCGCAGGCGGTCGCGGACCACCTCGACGGTGCGGTGGAACTCCTCCCCAGCGGGGAGCGGTTGTCATCGCGCCGGTTTCGCACGCTGGGCATCGCGCTGGGACAGCAATCGGGGTTCGACGCGCTGCACTTCACGCTGGAGGACCCGTTCACGACCGTGCGCGGGGAACGCCGGTTGCGCGAACGGTTCCTGCTCGCGGTGGGCCGCGCCCTGTCCTTCGCGGCGCACCCGCTCTACGCCGTGCTGCACGAGAGCATCTACGCGCAGGGTGGGGTGAGCGGTGGCGCGACGAACTGGTCGGCGCACCGGGTGCGCGCGGAGTTCGAGGAGTTCGCCCTGGACACCGGTGGGCCGTTCCGGTTCAGCGGGGAGCACGTCTACCCGTGGCAGTTCGAGGAGGATCCGGCCCTCGTCCCGCTGCGGGAGGCGGCCGCTCTGCTGGCCGAGCGGGCGGACTTCCTGCCCCTCTACGACCCGGCCGTGTTGGCCGAGAACACCGTCCCGGTGGCGGCGGCCGTCTACGTCGACGACATGTTCGTGCCCTACGAGGTCAGCCGCGCGAGCGCCGCGGCGATCCGCGGCGCACGGACGTTCGTCACGAACACCTACCAGCACGACGGGTTGCGGATGGACGGGAAGCGGTTGTTCGAGACCCTGCTGGAGCTCGCACACCGTTGATCACCGCTGGGCAGTCGTGGCGGCGCGACGTCGGCAATGTGTCCAGCGCGCCCTCTTGTCTGTGGGCAGTCTGAGCGACACACTCGGCCCCTGCAGTACTTCGGACGGGTGGACCGCCCGTCCGTACCCCAGGCAGGAGGCCTCGTGCGAAGGATCGTCCTCTCGTCCGCGTTGAGCATCACGCTCGTCGCCACGACTCTGGCGGTGACGCAGTCCGCGTCGTCCGCCGATACGACCGGCCCTACCAGCACGCTCACGTCCACGGCCTCGAAGGCCGTCGCAGGTGCCGCGACGGACTATGTCGTCCTCTACGACGTCGGCACCACCGACACCATGGCCCGCGCGGCCATCGCCGCTGCGGGTGGGACCGTGGTCTCCAGCAACACCGAGGTCGGTTACGCGCTCGTCTCGAGCACCGCGTCCGACTTCCTCACCAAGGCCGGTTCCACGGCCGGGCTCGTCGGTGCCGCGGCCAACCGCAGCATCGGCAAAACCCCCAACGACGCTCTCACCGACCCCGCTGCCATCGATCGCGTCGCCGCGGTGAAGGCCGTGGAGAAGCTCACCGCCACCGAGCGCAAGGAGACCGTCACCGGTGACGTCTCGTTGAAGTCGCTGGCCAAGCGGGCGCCGACGGAAGAACCCCTCGCCCCGCTGCAGTGGGACATGGCGGCCATCGGCGCGACGGTCGAGGGGTCCTACGCGACCCAGCCGGGGAAGAAGAAGGTGACCGTCGGGATCATCGACACCGGTGTCGACGGTACGCACCCGGACATCGCGCCGAACTTCGACGCCAAGGACAGCCGGAACTTCGTCAAGGACATGCCGGACATCGACGGCCCGTGCGAGGTCGCGAGTTGCGTGGACCCGGTCAACGTCGACGACGACGGTCACGGGACCCACGTCGCCAGCACGATCGGTGCCCCGCTCAACGGGATCGGGATCGCCGGGGTCGCGCCGAACGTGAATCTCGTCAACATCCGCGCGGGTCAGGACTCGGGATACTTCTTCCTCCAGCCCACCCTCGACGCCCTCACCTACGCCGCCGACTCCGGTGTCGATGTCGTGAACATGAGTTTCTACGTCGACCCGTGGCTCTACAACTGCCAGGCCAACCCGGCCGATTCCCCGGCCGAGCAGCAGCAGCAGCGGGTCATCGTGGCTGCGGTGCAGCGCGCGATCGACTACGCGCGGAGCAAGGGTGTGCTCCCGGTCTCGGCATCCGGCAACGAGGCGACCGATCTCGGTGCACCGGGTGTCGACACCACCAGCCCGGACTACCCGATCGACGCCGACGGGAACCCGACGCAGACCCGGGATCGCACGATCGACAACGCCACCTGCCTCAACGTGCCGGCCGAGAACGACGGGGTCGTCACCGTGAACTCCACCGGCCCCTCCGGGCGAAAGTCCTACTACTCCAACTACGGGACGGAGCAGTCCGACGTCTCCGCACCGGGCGGCGACGCCTACGACACCGCGAACCAGCGGGTCAGTCCGGTCGGCGAGGTCCTCGCGGCCTACCCGGAGGCGATCGCGCTCGCCAGCGGCGACGTCGACGAGAACGGCGAACCCACCACTCCGTTCGTGATCCGTCAGGTCACCAAGAACGGGAAGAACGCCTACTACCAGTACCTGCAGGGCACCTCGATGGCGTCCCCGCACGCGGCGGGCGTCGCGGCGCTCATCGTCAGTCAGTACGGCAAGCGCGACCCGGCGCATCCCGGAACCCTGACCCTGGACCCGGCTGTGACCGAGGCGATCCTGCTCGGGTCGGCCACCGACACGGCCTGCCCCGTCCCCGCCGAGTTCACCTACCGTCGGGTGTCGGCCGCCCTCGGGGAAATCGTCACCACCGCGACCTGCGCCGGGCCCGCCGACGACAACGGGTTCTACGGCGAGGGGATCGTCAACGCGGCGAGAGCCGTCTCGATGTTCTGATCTCGCACCGAGAACAAGCCGACCTCGTCGTCCGCGACCGCGGACGGCGAGGTCGGCTTCCTGTACGGCGGGGTGCTGCGGGTTCTGGATCCCGCTCCAGCGCGCCGCCCGTGCCGGACGTCGCCCACTGCGGTCGGGGGGTCCGCCCTCACGCCAGCAGGGTTCGCAATGCCTCGGTGTCATCCCTCTTGAGGTCGGCGAACATCTCCAGCGCCTTGTCGGTGTTCCACTTCACGGCCGTGCCGTGCCTGGTGGCGAGGGGTGCGTCGAGGAACGGCACGATCATCGAGATGCCGTTCGCGCTCGATGCGCCGCGCATTCCCCGCGCGAAGGTCACCAGCGAGGTCATCGATGATTCACCGTCGATGGTCATGGCGGAACCCCCCGAGGAGGCCAACGGGAACGCCGTGAAGGGGTTCAGCAGCGTCGACGGGCTCGCGGCCTTGGACATGATCGCGGCCAGGAGTTCCCGTTGTCGATCGGAGCGTCCGAAGTCACCGCGCGGGTCGGAGTATCGATAACGGGCGTAACCGAGGGCTGTCTTGCCGTCCATGTCCTGACAACCCGCCTGGATGTTCAATCCGGCCCGGACGTCGTCGACGGCGACCGCAGGGCACATGTTCACCCCGCCGAGAGCATCGACGATCCGCGCGAAACCACCGAAACCCGTCTCGACGTAGTGGTCGACCCGCAGGCCCGAGACGTTCTCGACGGTCTGCACGAGCAGGGGCGCGCCGCCGATGGAGAACGCGGCGTTGATCTTGTTGCTGTCGTGGCCGGGAATGGGCACGTAGGAATCGCGCGGGATGCTGATCAGCGCCGACGGGCCACCCGACGCGGGTACGTGCAGCAACATGATCGTGTCGGTGCGCTGACCGGAGATGTCGTCACCGCCCGCGGAGTACTCCGCGATCTCCGCCGACGACAACCCGTCGCGGGAGTCGCTGCCGACGATGAGGTAGGTCTCACCAGGGGTGGCCGCGGGGCGCTCACCCGTGGGCAACGCGTCGACCTTCGTGACGGAGGACCAACCGCGCCAGCCCACGGCCACCGGATAGGCCACCGCGAGCACGACGACGAGGGCGAGGACGCCCAGGACGCGACGACGCCGACGAGGGCCGCGGGGTCGCTGGGTCCGCGCCGACCCCCCGGCCGGCGGGTCCAGGGGCGGTTGCGGCGACGGCATGTCGTGCAGGTCGCGGGCCGTGTCCGGCTGCGCCGACGCGGGGTGGCGCAGCTCGGTGAGCCGCTGCTGTCGCCCGGGGGCCTGAGCTGCCGGTCGCTCCCCGGGACGACGGCTCGGGGAGCGACGCACCGGTCGCCCGTAGGTGGTGGAGGTGTAACCGTCGCGAGCGGGCAGCGGCTCCGGCTGTACGACGGGTCCGTGGTCCGCAGAGCTGGCGTCTCCCTGCGGGCCCGAGGGTCTGCGCACACTGGTGGGCCGTCCGCTGCTCGGGCGCCCGGCGCTCGTGTGGTGGGGCTGCTCGTCAGGGAAGGGCGGCACAGCGGGCATTGGCCCACAGTACGGGCGGGGCGTGTCCGCAGGGCTCACCTTCGCGGGTGTGCCGGGAAGGTCGGGCGAATCTCGACGTTCCCGACACAACCTGCGCGATCGGATCGTGCGGTCGTGCGCGGCGTGTACCCGGGCGGGTCAGGCGCGCGGGCGGCCGAGCGCGCGATAGGTCCAGCCCGCGGCGCGCCACCGGGCGGGGTCGAGGGCGTTGCGGCCGTCGAGGATCCGCTTGTTCTTCACCAGGGCGGAGATGGTGGCCGGCTCCAGGTCGCGGTACTCCTTCCACTCCGTCAGCAGCAGCACCACGTCGGCGCCGCGGACGGCTTCCTGCACGGTGTCGGCGTAGGAGATGTCCGGGACGGCTTTGCGGGCGTTGTCCAACGCGGCCGGGTCGGTCAGCACCACGTCACCACCCTGCAGGCGGATCTGCGCGGCGACGTTGAGCGCGGGGGAGTCGCGGATGTCGTCGGAGAGCGGTTTGAATGCCGCCCCCAGCACGGCGACACGGCGACCGATGAGGGAACCGTCGCAGACCTCGCGGGCGAGGTCGACCATCCGGATGCGGCGGCGCATGTTGATGGAGTCGACCTCACGCAGGAACGTGAGCGTCTGGTCCGCCCCGAGCTCACCGGCGCGGGCCATGAACGCGCGGATGTCCTTGGGCAGGCACCCCCCACCGAAGCCGAGACCGGCGTTGAGGAACTTGCGCCCGATGCGGTCGTCGTGGCCGATGGCGTCGGCGAGCTGGGTGATGTCGGCGTTCACCTTCTCGCACAGCTCCGCCATCGCGTTGATGAACGAGATCTTGGTGGCCAGGAACGAGTTCGCGGCGACCTTGACGAGTTCCGCGGTCTGGTAGTCGGTCACGATCAGCGGGGTGCCGCGTTTGAGTGGGGTCGCGTAGACCTCGTCGAGCAGCGCCTTCGCGCCTTTGCCCTCTTCGGTGTCCGCTCCACCGTCGACGCCGTAGACGAGACGGTCAGGGGTGAGGGTGTCCTCCACCGCGTGACCTTCGCGCAGGAACTCCGGGTTCCACGCCAACCCGGCCGAGTCCGGGGCCTGGTCGGCGATGCGGGTGGCGAGGCGGGCGGCGGTACCGACGGGCACGGTGGACTTGCCGATGACCAGCTCACCGGCGCCGAGGTGGGGGAGCAGGGCTTCCACCGCGGCGTTGACGTACTTCATGTCGGCGGCGAACTCCCCCTTCTTCTGCGGGGTGCCGACGCAGACGAAGTGGACCGCGGAACCCGCGGCCTGGCTGATGTCGGTGGTGAAGGTCAAGCGGCCGGTGGACATGGTGCGTTCGAGCAGTTCGGGCAGTCCCGGCTCGTAGAACGGGGCGCGGGCGGCCTGCAGGGCCGCGATCTTCTCGGGGTCGACGTCGATCCCGATGACGTCGTGGCCCAGTTCTGCCATGCACGCTGCGTGCACGGCTCCGAGGTAACCGCATCCGATGACTGTCATCCGCATGGAGCGCACAGTAGTGGCACGGGTGCGTGCTGAGAACAGCTGCGGCCCTCACCCGTCGCTGTTCACCTGTTGCGAGGGTCACCGTCGCGAACCGTCTCTCACCTCCAGAAGGGCGGGGAAACGTCCCCGGGGGTGAGGCGGGCTGAAATCTCGTGACACCCTGTGCCTCAAGATGCGCCCGTTCGGGGTCGATCCACCGAATTCCGGCACGCCACTGGAAGGTCATCATGCGCTTGCGTCCCCGTTCCTTCAGTCT
>JBPBQU010000178.1:0-11018 GCA_050955085.1 Janthinobacterium lividum
AGCCGATGGTTCGGCAGGTCACCCCCGACGTCACACCCATACTTGTTCGCGGGGCGCAGGTGGTCCATCAGGTGTGGCATGCCGACGGTACGGGTTTCCGGCTCCCGCGCGGGGCCGCCGTGCTCGAGGTGGGCGACGGTGCCCGGCTGGCCCGGTTGCTCGACGTCGTCGGCGGTGCGCGGGGTTCTGCGCTGGCGGCACCGCGGGTCACGCGTTCCTGGTTCGGCGCGGCGCTGGCACCGGGAGGTTTCCGCACCGACGACGGCGGTCTTGTCCTGCGGGCCAGGCTGGGTACGCCGACCACCGTCGGTCTCGTCGGGCCGTCGGTGCACCGTGCATCGATGGCTCCGGCAGGGTTGCTCGGGTTGCGCGACGAGCACCACGACGGGGACGTGCTGCTTCGCTACGACGCCCAGGTTCTCGCGTCGCGTGAGGTCGACGGTGTCCTTCAGGGCGCCACCATGACAGTGCCGGTGTGGGTGGCGGTGGATCCCGCCCATCTCGAAGTCGTCCCCGGTGCCGGGGCGCTCACTCCCCAGCGGGTGCAGCAGATCCGCACCGCGCGGGACCAGTTCGGTGTGGCCGTCCAGGACGTGACCGGGGCGCAGGCCGTTCTGCGCACCAGCGAGGAGTTGCAGGCCCGGGTTCTCTACGATTTTGACGTTGCGTCCGGCCGGCCCGACGGAGCCCAGGACAACGACTGGCGGCGCGCGGCCGACGCCCGTCGGGCGGTCGCCCGGGCTGAGCAGGCACTCAGGGTGGCCGAGCGACGTTTCCTCGACGCGAAGCGGACCGCGGACAAGGTGGTGGACGCTTCCCGCCAAGGATTCTCCGGTGTCTCGTCGCCACGTTCGCCAGAGCTCGCGCAGCCGGGCGGCGTCGTGTCGGCGCCGGTCCTGCCCACCGACGTCGAGACCCGGCAGAAACTGCAGACCGCCCTGGAGAGCCAACTGCGGACGCTGGGAAGAGACACCGAGCATCTGCACGCGACGATCCAGGATGCGGTCGCGCAGCGATTGCAGGACGACCTCGCGGGCACGGTTCGTCGCGGTGCGACGATCCATTCCGAGAGCGAGGACACCACCGCGGGTCGGCGCACGGTGATCGTCGCCATTCGCAGGCGTCCGGTGGGGTTGTCGACGCGGTCCGCCACCCCGCACGCCCTGGACGTCCGCCTGCACGTGGAGGTCGTCACCGCACCACCCGCTTCGCGCCCGTCCCGCGGACTACGTTGGTGGCGGAAACCGCCTGTCTTCGAGCAGCACAGTCGCATCGTCACCGCCTCGTGGATGCGTCTCGACATCGCCCCGATCTCGACGAGTCCCTCGAACGGGCAGAACGTCGCGAACCCTCTGGAGGGTGAGAGTCCAGGGCGAGCGGCCACGACCGGGCGATCGTCCTTCGGTGCGCTGCGGACCGGTACGCAGAGCGCCGTCGTCGTCGGCCCTGGGCGGGCCGTCGCCGCGCCGAGACGGCCCGCCACCGTCGTGATGCACCATTCCCGTGGTTTGCTGCGTCGCAACGAGGCGATGGGCCCGGTCTCGGGGCGGTCCGCACGGGCGGCCGAAGAACTGCGGATCGTCACCCAACGAGTTTTCGCCACCGGATCGACCCGGAACTCCGGAAACTACTCGGATGGCAGTGCGGCGCAACGCATCGCTGCCGCGGTCGGGGCCCTCGACCATGCGGTCCTCGACCCGGGTGCTCGTCCTTCGCGTAACTCGTTCCGCGTCAACGGACCACTGGGTGGTGCTGACGTCGAGATCGGTGTCACCCGTAGGGGCGACCCCGCCACCACCGCCTCCGGTACACCCGACGACCTCTCCGTCCATGTGGTCGTCCGTGGACCGGTGCGGCATCGGCGGACCACGCCTGCACCGACCGCCGCGGTCAAGCGCGCAGGGGGAGTGCGCCGCGCCGCGCGCGGCATCCTCACTGCCCGGGCCGAGAAACTCGCCCGAGGACCCGAGGAACGACGGGCGCAACACAGCACAGGACAGTCCCGCACACCGCGTCCGGTCACCACCGCCGGCCCGGTGGTACGCGCTGCGATCGTTCGTGTCTCGCACCTCGCGTTGCCTCCTGCCGACGCGACGAACGAGCTGCGCCCACCGGACCCCGGCGCGGTTCCCGCGGTGGTCCCCGCCCACCTCCTCGGCCCGGTGTGGACGAGCAACGTCGGTGGGGTCGACATCGACGTCGACCGCGACTCGCTCCGTTCCACGCTGGGGGCTGCGCTCGACTCCATCGTCTCCGGCCGTCCCACCGGGCGCCTTACGTCGCTGCTGTCCACGCCCCGACTGTTGATCTCTCACACCGGCGGATCCAGGGGAGGACGAACGAGCTACCGCTCCCCGCTGCGCTCCGAGCGGGACATCTCAGCTCTGGGCGCTCTGGTGGCCACGTTCGACCCGCGTAACCCCGGTCGATGGACGACCCTGCCGAGCTCTTCGCGGGTACAGGTACGCATCGTTCCCGCCGGCATCGAAACGGGGCAGCACGTCGGCAGTGTCGACGGTGGACCAGCGCGTCGCCAGCGCTTCGACGGTGCCGTCGAGGTGCGGATCGAGGTCCGGATGCCGTCGAAGGGTCCGGACCCTTCCGCGGTTCAGGCACGTAGCGTCCACCTCCCGGCAACGATCACCGTGGACACCGCCCTGCTGGGTCCCGCTGTGACGAACGCCCGGCCCGACGTCGACAACACCCCTGCGCCCGCCGGTGGCGACCCACTCCCGCAGGCATCGCGCCGGTGGGAGGTCCCCTTCGATCCCCGCCGTGACGCGCCCCTCGCACCCCAGCTGGTGGCACTGGCCCACCTCGACCGGGTGCGGAGCGCTATCGCGGGCGTGGTCCGTGGCGTGAGCGCGAAGAGCGCCGTGGTGGCCCGCGACGAGCAGGTGCGCGACGACCTGGACGACGTGGCAACCCCGCAGGACCTGCTGGCGGCTGCCCGAGAGGGTGGCGCCATCGTCACTCTGCAACGTGCCGGCGTCATGGTCAGCGTCCGGGCCGACCTACCCGCTGGAGCGGAGGACACCTTCGACCCGGCCGACCCCCGACCGCAGATCACCGACGTCGTCTGGACGATCGCTGCCTACGATGTGCGACAACCGCACCTCATCGCGCGGCAGACAGCCGACGGCGCGCGTTTCTTCGACGACCGGCACAACACCGACCCCGATATCGGTGGTGTTCCCGGTACCCGCCGCCCGGTGCGGGTTCCGAGGGAGGGAACCAAACTCGTTGTTGCGCTGGGGGCGATCCGCACCGGCGTGGTCCCCGCATCCGGCACGACCCCGCTGACTGCACTCGCCCCCGCCCGGCCGAGCCCGGACACCGACGATCCGAGTTTCGGACCATCCGAGGCCCCGAGCGATACCGACGGCGCCGTGACCGACGGCGCGTTGGCGGATCTCCACCCCGACGACGCGCTGGTGACCCTGAACAGCTCGATGGGCTTGCTGCAGTTCGTCGATACCCCCTCGACGCTCGAACAGGTTCGTGCCGGGCTCGACAGTTTCATCCGAGGTCTCGGCCGGGTTCCGCTGGTCGGCGACGTCCCGGATTCGGTGGACGCGCTGGCGCGCGCGATCGTGCAGAATCCGGAGGCGTTCGGTGGCGACGGCGCGCAGGTCGGACTCGCCTACCTGAACGCGGACGGGACGACGTCCACGGCGCCGATGAATGTCTCATTGGGGGTCAAAGGGGTCCGAAATGTCGAACAGGACCCGAACGGGCGCGGTTACCATCTGAACAACCGACACATGCGTTCACACGGTTACCGGACCCTGAAGACCTCTCAGCGTCCGATCCAGTTCTCGATTCCGTCGGTGTTGTTCAGCCCCGTGGGGCCGACCTTCCGCTTCGGTGGTGACCGGCTGATAACCAGCACCGAAGGCGCTCAGACCTCTGTCGAGCGTCACGACGAGAACAAGTTCCTCGGTGCGCAATCCACCTGGGACGCCGACCTCGAGCTGCAGGTCACAGCCCTCGAGGAGATCGACCCCGGTGTGGTCGAGTTGCCGGTGGCCAGCTCGTTGCGGGCCCGGGTGCAGACCCCGCACAGCCTCGCCGGGCTGAGCGGCACCGCGAACGGGACCTACCTCGAGATGGACGAGTCGGGCGCTGCGGCCCTCGGACGGCTGCGCACGTTCGTGGTCGAGGACGTCGTCAACGACGGTGGTTACCGCGAGGCCCTCGACGCTCTCCCACTGGCGTTGCGTGAGCCGGGCAGCCCAGGCGAGCGCCTGCTCAACATGGCGGTGACGGCGGACGTGCTGCGTCACGATCTCGCCAGCATGCTGACCCGGTCGAACGGACCGGGTGCCGCCACCATGTCCGACGACCACCGCGTTTTCGATGGTGCCGTGTCAGCGCGCCGTAGGACGGCGCGGCCCTTGCGGGTTCTGCCGATCACCCAGTTGCACGGTGCCAAGGTGACATCCGGGACCAGAATCGTCCACGAACGCTCCCGGGGCCGCAACAGGAGATACACCCTCAATGTTGCTGCGGGCCTCATGGGGGGCTTCTCGGTGCCGGGTCTCGACGGGTTTGTCATCACGGCCTTGGGAACGTCTTCGAGGTCAGGCGGTGTCTCGTCCGGCGAGCGTCGCGGGGTCGGGCGCCGTCAACGGGTCAAGACGTCCGTGCCACGGGTGTATGCGTTGCTGCAGGTCGAGGTGGACGAATCGTTCCTCTCGCCGGTCGACGGTCGGTGGTATCCGCTGATGACGGGGTTGCCCATGACCGCCCTCGTCAGCATCGCGGTCGACGAGTACTCCACCGCGTTCCCGAATTACCCGCTTCCTGCGCCGCTGCAGGCGTTGCCCGCCGGTCGGGTGTTACCGCCACCGTCACTGGTCGTGCCGGTGCGGGGGCCGGCACCCGCGGTTCCGCTCGCGGCCCCAGCCGGCGGCGGCCCCAGCGTCCGTTCCGTCGTCGACGCCGTCCCGTCGTGGGCTCGCGCGCACGACACCTCGCTCGTCAACGTCGGGTTGGACGTCAAGGCGCAGGAGACGCTCGCAGCGCTTGTCCTGCGTGAGATAGAGCTCGCGGGTGCGCGACACTTCCTGCCCCCGGACGCCGAGGGGGCGCCCGGAGGTGGAGCCGTCGACGTCCAAGCTCGCGTTCTCGTCGACGACCGCCTCCGACGAGAACAGCAGTTGTCCAACGAACGCGCTCTCGGGAACCTGTTGGGTCCGGAGGCTTTGCGGCTGCTGGGACATGGGGAAGAGACTCTCCGGATCGACGAAGGTTTCCGCTACGTCGAAGAACTCAAGATCACTCTCCGCCGTGCACTCGTCCATCCCCCCGCGTCGGCGCCCGCCCCGCGGATGCATCCGGCGGTGCAGGTCGCCTCCGACAGTTCTTTGAGGCAAGAGCGGTCCGTCGCTCTCAGCGCGTCGAGCAGTCGTGGGCTGGAGGTGACAGCCCGCATCCGGGCCGGGTTACCGCACAACCCGGTGGCCGGCTTCGGCCCCATCGCCTCTCAGGACTACCAGGAGGTGAGGAGTCAGGGTCAGGAATCCACGGACCAGATCGAGGTCAGGGAGGCTGTGGAGACCACGACGGGAACCATCGTGGGCGACGCGACCCTCCAGGTCGAGGTCCAGGTGACCCGGGTGAGATGGCAGCGCAGGCTTGCCCGGGACTTGCGCCGACCGGTCGACGCGATCATGCAGACCCGTTGGCCTCCTGAGCAGTCCAAGACGTTGTTTTCCTCGGGGGGCCTCGATGGGCGCGTCCGCCCGATACCGCGGGTCGAGGTTCCGGCGGAGGTCCGGGTCTGGAAGGGGTTCCACCAGCTCGGTGAGCTCGCCGAGCTCAGTAACGACTCCGAGATCACCGTCTTCTCGCGGGATGGCGATGTGTCCTACGGCGGGGCCGTCTCGACCCTGCACGAGGGTGCGAATCCGCTGCCGAGCCGCACCGTTCTGCGCACCGTCGGTATCGACCAGGTGCGTGCGGAGGTCCACCGCATGGCACGGGTGCTGCTCACACCGCAGCAGTACCTGGCCGTCGAGGCCCAGATCGACGAACTGGTCGACAACGGGGTACTGCGCGAGTTGCGTCCGCTGACTGTGAGGGCGGGTGCGTTGCGGATCGCCGTCGTGCCCCGCGTTCTTCGACCCACCGCTGTCTCGGTGCTTCCCCAGGGCCTGCGTACCGACGGGATCAACATCCACACCATGGCGTCGTCGGTGACGTCGAATTCGGGGGTCTCCTTCACCAGCCTCCTGGGCATGGGTGCGCGGATACTTTCCGAGGCTGGTGGGGACGCGGGTGCCGAACGGGTGACCGTGCTCCCGAACCTTCTCTGGCGTGGTGTCAAGGAGTGGTCGAGTTCTCGCGCGCAGAAGCTGCAGGCCGCGCAGAAGGCCATGTTCATGGTGGACGGCGACGAAGCCCGCGTCCTCGTGAGGGGTGGGTTGCAGTACGAGGTGACCGTCGAAGTCGATTCACCGGGCTTCCTGAGCCGGTGGTCGGGCTCGAGGCCTGGGCAGACCCAGCTCGGATCGACGGTCTCCGTGCCGCGTGGGGTCCTGTCGGTCCCTGAGCTCCAGGTCGCTCTGCTGGCGAACATCCTTCCCGCCCCGGAGGCGTTGTCGGGTACCCCCCTCGCGTCGCCCGCGCAGCAGCTCACCGTGAACTCCGGTCTCGGGAGTGAGCGGACGTTCTCAGATTCGATCTTGATCAAGTTCCCCGATCTGTCCGCCTTGCAACAACGGCTGTACCAGGCGCTCGGTGCGGATGCCGAGCGGTTGTTCCCCTCGACCGGTTCCGGTCGCCTCAGCGGTAATGATTCCGCGCTGGCCGAGTTCTTGTCCTCCGAC
The DNA here is from genome assembly GCA_050955085.1 of Janthinobacterium lividum. Classification (GTDB taxonomy): domain Bacteria; phylum Actinomycetota; class Actinomycetes; order Actinomycetales; family Kineococcaceae; genus Kineococcus. The sequence continues at coordinate 6,834 of JBPBQU010000178.1, forward strand.
GGTCTCACCTCGAACTCGTCGGACCTGTCCACCGCGGAGGGTGCGCAACTCACCCTCGTGGACGAGTCCGATGGCAGCGCCGTCCATGCGATCCTGACCGTCGATCAGGGTGAACCCATCGACGAGGATCCTGAACCTCCGAGCCGTCAGCACGAACTGACACAGATCATCTCTCTGGCGTTCTCCCAGTCATGGGGTCGGACGTGGGCCTGGGCCTTGCAGCTCAGTGGGGCGTTTGGTTTCCGAGAATTTCAGAACGGCAGGACGGAACAGGAGAGCCTCGGGGGTGGGGTGAGCCTCGGTTACCGGCGGGCGGTCACCGATTCCGGGGAGTTCGGCATCGAGTCCATCGCTCGCTGGCGCAGCCACGGTTTGCGCCACCAGATCCGTCGTCCCGTGCGATCGGTCACGCTCCAGTTGCTGCGTCCCGGTCATCAAGAGCCGCTGAGGGTGGTTCTGCGGGCACCGGGGGATGCTCTGTGGAGCGTGGACACCTCGCTTCTGCGCGTCGCGGGTCCGGTGACCATTCCGCAACCGGGTCCGGGGCCACGAACACCCGCCGACCGGATGACGATCCTCGACGTCGAGCGGGACATCAGCAGTGCTCATTCCGGAGCGTCGGCACCGGTGCGTTCGCAGTCACGTTGGTTCCACGGGATCAGCGAGATGCGGGAGGCGGCGGACCTCCTGCTCGAGAGGGCGCCGAAGGGTGATCTCTCGGCGACCATGGCCGTCAGTGAACTGCGCACGCTCATGCGCCCCGGTGTCATGCGCCCTGCTATCGGGCGGTTGACCTCCCCACATGGCCTGGAACTACCGGCCAGTGGGATGACACTGCATGCCACCCTCTACAACCCGCGAATCACCGGCACCGGGTTCGACGACGAACTGGAGTTCACCGACCCGGGGTTCGCCAACACGGTGCCTCCGGTCTCGGCCACGAATACCGGCGTTCAGTCCGGTTTGGACCGCGGGGTGGCCTTCACTCCTGGTCTCGGGATCTCGGGAGGTCCGGGGCAGAATGCACCCGGCAGCTACCCGGGTGCGAACGTGGCTGGCGCCACCCCGGCCCGGCTGCACGAAGCCGGCGGTTCGACGGCCAGTGGCAGAGCCAATGTGTCGCAGGAACGCGGCCCCTCGGTCACAGTCAGTTACGACGTGCAGTTCACCCTCGTCAGTGTCAGCAGCAGGGGGCAGGTCGCGGCCCAATGGTCGACCTCCGATGGCCTGGGCCTGTTGATGCTCGAAACCACGGCGGCGGTCGAACACCCGGGGATGAGGTTCGACCCTGCCGCACGGGCCGATCCCGCGTTGTTCGCGGCCGTGCAGAGTGCGTCGCAGGAGATGGATGCGGCCATGGCCGACGTCTACTCCGATTACCTCGCCGACCGATCGGATGCGTCCGCGCTGGCTGCGCCGCTGTCCCGTCTCGCCGCGGCATCGACCGAGCGGGCGGCTGCGGTCGACGCCTTGTTGACGGCCAAGGCGGCCGCGGACCGCGTGCTCGACCTAGCCGGCCGTGGCCCGCAGAACCCTTCCCGGTTCGCCATCAGTTCGCGTGAGCCGCAGCGCTTGGCGACCATCGTCGAAGAACCCGAGTTCATCGACGGTCTCCCGGTGCTACCCGAGGTCGAGTCCGGGACCGATCCCGTCCCCCAGACCGATCCGTTCCCCGAGGCCGATCCGGTCTCGGAAGCCGACCCGGTCCCCGAGGTAGTAGGAGCCTTGCGGGCCGAGGTTGCCGACGTGCCGGACTGGCTCACCGGAACCACTCGGGACCACGTGGTCACCGCCATCGACGATTCCCTGGCCGCACTGCTCGGCGACCGTCCGTCGGTGGCGCAACGGCAGCTGCTTGACGGTGTCGTCACGATGATCGCGGGTGGCCGCGACCGGGTCTCGCTGCCGCCGGTGCGGGTCCCTGGCGACGGTTCACGGGTCCGGCGGTCGGTGGCCCTCGACATCGTGCGCCGTGGCCGCGTGGATGCGGCCACCGGAACCGTCACACCGGGGCTCGCTCTCGAGTGGCGGATGCAGGTCACGCCGCGCTCATCGTTCGCGCCGCTCACCCGAGCCGCGACAGCGCTGCAGCGCTCACGCCCCGCCCCGATGGTCCGTCGCGGTTGGGCGCCGCTCGACACGAGCACCGGCCCTCGTCCTGCTGTTCCCGCGTCGGCCCGACCTGTCGGGACATCTGCCGGGACACCGGCCGGAATACCCGCGGTGTCCGGGGTCGCGACGGCGTCGGGCGCCGCACCGGTTCCGGGTTCGGTTGTGCGGCCGTCGCAAGCACCACTGCTCGGGGACGGGACGTCAGCACCCGTCGCAGCGGCCTTCCTGGTCGGTGGCGCGAAAAGGGTGGCTGCACAACTGGCCGCCTTGTCTGCCGATGCGTTGTCCGTCGACGGGTCCGCCCGTCACGTCGAGTTCCACCAGGACCGTGCGGGAGCGGGGTCGTCGACCCCCCGGCGGTGGGTGCTCGACGTCGAGGCGCGTGATCCCGCGACCGGGACGGCCGCTTTCCGACTCTCCAAGCAGACCGTTGCGGGGAGAAGGCCGTCGTCGCTGCGCCGGCTCGTGATGCGTCCGGTCTCGCACGCCATGCGCTTGTACCGGACGGCGATGGGTGAGCACCATGCGCTGGGACGGGAGGTGTTGCGGTTCGGCCGCAAGGTGGGCGGCACCGTGGTCGTGCACGGCACGTCCGCCCCTGCGGTGGGCACCGGGGTGCGAGCCCTGGCGGGTCGCCACTTCCCGCAGCCGCGCGAAGGGGCGGGGCGCTCCGTGCTCGACCTCGTCCTGGACGAGGTGGCGGCCATGACGCGCCGGCAGAACTTGACGTTCTCGACTGCGGCCGGTGCGCAGGTTCGTGACCTTCTCGGCGGTGACCTCGCCGGCCTCGCGTCGGGTCGCTACGCCCTCGTCGACCCGGGGCTCCAGCAGCGGATCGCGCAGGCCTGGCGTGGCGGGCGTTCCGCCACGAGCCACCCCGGGACCGAGGTGCATCTGCACGTCGCCCCCTCCGAGGGGAACGACGTCACCCTGACCGTCACCGTCGGCGGGCGGGGCAGGCACGTCGGTGAACGAGTGCAGTGGCAGGTGCCGGCGCAGCGACCCGCCGGGAACATCGAATCCCTCGGTTTCGAGTCGGTTGACCCGCAACAGATCCCGGGTGAGGCCGGGAGGGTTTCGTCGACGCGGGATATGGGGTTGGACCCGGTGCCGGCCGCACCGATCGGTTTCACCGAACCAGTCAGGGTGGTCGAGGCGGCGGAACGGGTGGGCGACCAGGTCCTCACCCATCTCACCGGACCGGCCACCGCGGCGGCGGAGTTGAGGGTCTTCCGTACCCCCGACGGGCGGGTCAGCGCCGGTCGTTTCGTGGTGGACCCCGACGGTCGGCCGCAGGTCGAGCGGGTCGCCGGACAGGTGTTCCGTACCCCCAGCGGACGGGTGGTGGCGGCTCGCGTCCAGCACCGACCGGATGGCACGTTGCGCCTTGAAGAGGACGTTGCGCCGCCCGTGTTGCGTGGGGGAGTGCAGCCGCGGGTCGATGCGCCGGACACCGCAGGCTCCCGGCCGTCTTCGTCGAGCTCGACGGCCGCGGAGTCGTCGTCGAGCACCTCTGACGTTCCCGTCCCGTTCCGCTCGGTCACTGCGCCGGAGATCCCGGCAACTGTCGTCTCGGAGTCTGTTGCGTCGCTGGTCAACGCGGTGGACAACAACGGCGGTCAGGACCTGGTTGGTCAGGACCCGTTTGGTCAGGAGAAGGTCGGCCAGGACTCGGCAGCGCAGGACACCGCGGTCGGCAACGCGCGGGTCGACAACGCGGCGGCAACTGAACGTGCGCTCGCGCCGGATCCTGCCGCGGTGCCGACCGCGTCCGAGCCCGTACAGCCGCAGGGATCCGCTCGTGTGGTCAGGGCGCCGAGGTGGACGTCGTCCGCCTTGGAAACTGTGCCCGAGGAGGAACCGGATGCAGGTTCCGCTCAGGAATTGCCGTCGCCGTCGGTTGGGACGTCCGCACCGGGCACTACCGATGCTGACGTAAAGCTGCAGACCTCGCGGACGCGGCGCACCTCGCGGCTCATTGAGCAGATGGACATCTCCGCGCCGGAAGGGTTCTTCGACCAGCCGCAAAGCCCGGTGGATCGGGTCGAGCCGGTGGCTGTGTTGGGCCAGGTG
>JBPBQU010000179.1:0-10871 GCA_050955085.1 Janthinobacterium lividum
GAGATCACCCTGCTCGTCGACGGGGTCACGAAGCTCGACAAGGTCACCTACGGCGACGCCGCCCAGGCCGAGACCGTCCGCAAGATGGTCGTGGCGATGGCCAAGGACATCCGGGTCCTGGTCATCAAGCTGGCCGACCGGCTGCACAACGCCCGGACCTGGCGCTACGTCTCGGCCGCCTCCGCCGAGCGCAAGGCGCGCGAGACGCTGGAGATCTACGCCCCGCTCGCGCACCGCCTGGGGATGAACACCATCAAGTGGGAGCTGGAGGACCTGTCGTTCGCGACGGTGTACCCGAAGCGCTTCGACGAGATCGTCCGGCTCGTGGCCGAGCGGGCGCCCGCGCGCGAGGACTACCTCGCGGGGGTCCGCGAGCAGATCGAGGAGGACCTCAAGGCGGCACGCGTGCGTGCCGCGGTGAGCGGGCGGCCGAAGCACTACTACTCGATCTACCAGAAGATGATCGTGCGCGGTCGCGACTTCGCGGAGATCTACGACCTCGTGGGGATCCGCGTGCTGGTCGACTCGGTGCGCGACTGCTACGCCGTCCTCGGAGCCCTGCACGCGCGGTGGAACCCGGTCCCCGGCCGGTTCAAGGACTACATCGCGATGCCGAAGTTCAACATGTACCAATCGCTGCACACGACGGTCATCGGACCCGAGGGTCAGCCCGTCGAGGTCCAGATCCGCACCCTCAACATGCACCAGCGTGCCGAGTACGGCGTGGCAGCACACTGGAAGTACAAGGACGACCCGAACGCCACGGGTGGTCGCCAGAATGAGATGGACTGGCTGAAGGCCGTCGTCGACTGGCAGCGCGAGTCCGACTCCAGTGACTTCCTGGACGACCTGCGTTTCGAGATCAACGCGAATCAGGTGTTCGTGTTCACGCCCAAGGGTGACGTGCAGGCGTTGCCGGCCGGCGCCACCCCCGTCGACTTCGCCTACGCGGTGCACACCGAGGTCGGCCACCGCACCATGGGGGCTCGGGTCAACGGGCGTCTCGTCCCGCTCGAGTCGAGCCTCGACAACGGTGACCTCGTCGAGATCTTCACCTCCAAGGCCGACGGTGCCGGCCCGAGCCGTGACTGGCTGCAGTTCGTCAAGAGCCCTCGTGCCCGTAACAAGATCAAACAGTTCTTCTCCAAGGAACGACGCGAGGAGGCGATCGACCTCGGCAAGGAGGAGATCGCGAAGGCCATGCGTAAGCAGCACCTTCCCCTGCAGCGGTTGATGTCTCACGACTCGCTGCTCGCGGTGGCCCGTGAACTGAATCTCGTGGACGTGTCGTCCCTGTATGCCGCGGTGGGCGAGAAGCAGATCTCGGGCCAGAACGTGGTGGAGAAGGTCATCGTCGCCGTCGGTGGGGAGGCCGCCGTCGAGGAGGACCTCGCCGAGGCGACGACTCCTGGACGTGCGCGAGGCGGTCGCAGCAACAGCGATGCGGGGATCGTCGTCAACGGCAGCGACGACGTCTGGGTGAAACTGGCCCGATGCTGCACGCCCGTTCCGCAGGATCCGATCGTGGGTTTCGTCACCCGCGGTGCCGGGGTGTCGGTGCATCGAGAGGACTGCGAGAACGTCGTGCGGTTGCGGGGTGAACCCGAGCGGATCGTCGACGTCGAGTGGGCAGCGGTCACGTCGCGTCTCTTCCTCGTGCAGATCCAGGTCGAAGCCCTCGACCGCGCGCGGTTGCTCTCCGATGTCACCCGGGTGCTTTCGGACAACCACGTCAATATCCTGTCCGCCACCGTGAGCACCAGCCGTGACCGCGTCGCGGTGTCGAAGTTCTCCTTCGAGATGGCCGAGCCCAACCACCTCGGTCACGTCCTGGGAGCTGTCAGGAAGGTCGACGGTGTCTTCGACGCATACCGGGTCATGGCGTCGCGACCGCAGAAGGCCTGAGTGCCGGAGAAGGCATCGGTGCTGACGGGGGCTTGGGTGGGGGAGAGGAACGTAGCGCCGGGGACGGCCGGGGCACCGCGAGCAGGGCGCGCGCCGTTCGCACGTGGGCGAGACCGGTGATGCGCCCCGCGGCGTCGGCGACATCCTCGCCGCGCAACCCCATCCCGCTCAGCGCCCGCCGGACCCGCGCCGCCCTGCCGGGGGTGGTACGCGCGACATCGACGAGGGTGCGGGCCGGGGTCGTCACCAGCTGACCGGCTACGACGACCACGTCCTCGGGCGGCGGGAGTGCTCGGGTGGTGCGGATGACAACGCCGTCGAGATCGCCCCTGACGGCGCGACGTGTCGTCGCGATCCAGATCGTGTCGGCTACCGGCAGACGAGCGCCGGCATGGACCCAGGCTGCCGCTTCCCCGAGGATGACTGATCCGGGCGGTACCAGCAGCGCCAGGGCCGCAGCGCGGACACCGGCGTCGACCTCGGCGTCCGCGCCGATGACGACCCCTCCCACCAGCCGCTGGACGAGCCCGTCGCGGACGTCGCGGGCCAATGCTGCCTGAGCAGCTGCCGTGGACGCAACACGCCAGGGTGTGCTCGGATCCGGTGGTTCACCGTGACGCAGCAGTGACCCGAGGTCGGTCCCTGGGTCGGTCCCCAGGTCGGTCCCCAGGTCGGTCCCCAGGTCGGTCCCCGGGTCATCAGTCAGGTCAGTTGCCGGGTCAGGAAGATCATGCGATGTCACCCCGGGAGTCCATCGCATTCCCGCGACCGCTCCGAGGGGAATGGCGCCGGCTGTGGACAGCCGTCACCGCGAGAGCCTGTGGATCCCGCGGTGACGACCGGCCCGGGGCGTCAGTGCCCGACGTCGCGCAGGGTGGCCTGGGCTGCACCGAGCCAGCCGCGACGGGCGCGCAGCGCTTCCTCGGCCCGGGCGAGCCGGCGGGCGTCACCCGTCGCCCGAGCCTTCTCGACGTCGGCCTCGAGGTCGCGGATCGCGGACTCGAGCTGGCTGGCGAGACCGTCGGCCCGTGCGTGGGCCTCGGGGTTGCTCCGCGACCAGCGTGCCTGCTCGGCGTCGCGCACCGCGGTCTCCACGGCGCGCAGTCGGGCCTCGACGCGACCGAGCTCGGTGCGGGGCACCTTGCCCGCCGCTTCCCACCGGTCCTGGATGGCGTTGAGCGCCCTCTTCGCGGCGTTCATGTCCTTGATCGGCAGGAGCGCCTCGGCCTCCACGAGCAGCTGTTCCTTGACCACGAGGTTGTCCCGGAACTCCTCGTCGACGACTTCGGTGGCCGCCGTGCGGGCCGCGAAGAAGACGTCCTGTGCCGCCCGGAAGCGATCCCACAGTGCGTCGTCGTCCTTCCGACCCAGTCGCCCCGCGGCCTTCCACCGGTCCATCAGGGTGCGGTAGGCGGTCGCGGTCTCGCGCCAGTCCGTGGAGGTGGAAAGGGTCTCCGCCTCCGCGACCAGCTCGTCCTTCTCGGAGCGGATGCTGGAGCGCTGCTCACCGAGGGCGGCGAAGTGGTGGCGGCGAACCTTGTCGAAGGAGCTGCGGGCGTGGCTGAAACGCTTCCAGAGCTCGTCCTCGCTGCGTTTGTCGAGGCGACCTTCGCGTTGGGCGGCCTTCCACTCCTCGAACAGGTCGCGCAACCGCTCCCCGGCAGAGCGCCACTGCACCTTCTCCGAATCCTGGGCGGCGATCGTCTCGGCCTCCTCGACGATGGCCACCCGCACGCTGCGCAACCGCTCGCGGGTGGCGGCGCGGGCGCGGTCCGCTGCGGCGCGGGCCTCTTCGGCGACGGTGGCCAGCGCTTCGACGCGGGCGGCCAGGGCGTCGAGGTCACCGACCGCGTGGGTCTCCTCCAGCGCGGTGCGCAACGTGGTCACGCCCGTGGAGATGTCCTTGCCGGCGAGCTCGGTGCTGCGCAACCGCTGTTCGAAGAGGTCGACCTGGGCGACGACCTCCTCGAACTTGCGCACGAAGTACGCGATCGCCTCCTCAGGGGTCGCGTCGGGGTACTGCCCCACCTCGTGCTCACCGTCACCGCGGCGCACCCAGACGGTGCCGGACTCGTCGACGCGTCCGAAGGCAGCTGCGGCCTCCCGGTCGACCGAGGTCGGGTGGATCACCTCGGGGGTGGTGGGGGTCTCGGTGGTGGGTGTGCTCACCGCGTCGGCGTCGGCGTCGACGGGCGTCGCGGGTCGCGGTGGTGCCACCGGGCGCGGCACCGGTCGCGGCATCGGGGGGCGTGGGGCCGCGGGGACGGAGCTGGGAGCCGCTGCCGCACTCGCTGTTCCGCTGACCGCGTCATCGGTCACCGCGTCGTCGGTCACTGCGTCGTCAGTTACTGCGTCGTCGGCGACCGCGTCATCCCCTGCCGCATTCACCGGGCCAGGCAGTGCCTGCGCTGCGGGATCACCTGCCGACACCGGGGACTGCGGTGCTGCGTCGGGCACCATCTCCGACGTGTCGGTCGGCACCGCGTCGGCTGACACCGCGTCGGCTGGCACCGCGTCTGGTGACACCAGCTCCGCCGACACCTGCGCGGGTGCGGTGGGACCGGTCGACGGGGCGGTGGGGGTGTCCTGGGCGTCGTCGGGGGACGCAGGCTCTCGGGGCTGCTCGTTCACCCGCGGCAGTCTAGGTGCCAAGCCTTGCGAATGGAGCAGTTCCTCACGCATGGCTGATCACGAGCAACGCTGCGTGCGGGACGGGTTGGTCGCCGTGGACGCGACGTAGGGTCGAGCTGTGCTGCTGGAGACGATCGAGGCAACCGTGTTCGGGACCAACTGTTACGTCGTCGCGCCACAGGCCGGGGAGGAGTGCATCGTGGTCGACCCCGGGGTCGACGTCGTCGGCCGCCTCACCGAGGTGCTGCGTCGTCACCGATTGCGCCCGGCCGCGGTGGTCCTCACCCACGGCCACGTCGATCACGTCTACTCGGTGACACCGGTGTGCGGGGCGTACGGGGTTGCAGCCACCATTCACGGCGACGACGCGTACCGCCTACGGGACCCACTCGCGGGTCTGGGTGGGCCGCTGCGTGACGCGTTGAGCGCCACGACGGGTTCCGCCACCTGGCACGAACCCGACGATGTGGTGTCGGTGGCGCACGGGGCCCGCCTGCACATCGCCGGGTTGGAGATCGACGTGGCCCACGCCCCGGGCCATTCCGAGGGTTCGGCGCTGTTCTCGGTGACGCGCCCGGGCGAACCCGATCTGCTGCTGGCCGGCGATGTACTGTTCGCGGGTTCGATCGGGCGCACCGACCTGCCCGGGGGGGATCACGAGGCCATGCTGCGCAGCCTTCGAACCCGGGTGCTGCCGTTGGCCGACCACACCGACGTGCTCCCGGGGCACGGCCCGGCGACGACCATCGGTCGAGAGCGGACCGCCAACCCCTACCTCCGCCAGCTGACCCGGCCGACGTCAGGCTCGTGAGACCTGGGGTACCTCAGGAGACCTGGGCTACCTCGGGAGACCTGAGGTACTTCGGGAGACCTGGACTCAGACCGTGAGGACCCGGATCCCGAGGTGTTCGGCGAAGGCAGCGCCGAGCTGAGCGAGTTGGCCGTCGCTCACGATCGCGCCACGCAACCCACCCACGCCGGAGATGCCCGCCAGCTCCGACGTGCTCAGGTCCACCGAGGTCATCCGGGCGCCGGTCACGTCCAGGTGACCCATCCGGCAGTCCTCGAAGCGCACCCGGGTGAGGGTGGCTCCCATGACGTCGAAGTCACGCAGGTCGCATCTCGTGAACGTGACGTCGGTGAGATCGGCGTCGCGCAGGTTCGCGTAGTCGATCCGGCCACCGCTCACCGCCACGCGCGTCCAGGTCGCCGCGGACAGGGTGAGCGCCCCGAACCTGCACTCCGCGAGCTCGACCTCCTGCCAGGCACCACCGCGCCAGGGGGCGTCGGCAGCCGCGACCGCCGACAGACGGCAGTCGACCAGCCGGGCACCGGTGAGCTGAAGGCCATCCGCGCGGCAGTTGCGCACCACGCACCCCAGGAAGCGCGCGTCGGTGGCGTCCACCCCGGACAGGTCGATCCCGTCGAAGTCCTCGCCGTCATGGGAGCTACCCGCACACGGCACCTCGGTCGCCACCGCCAGCGTCGCGAGGTCGGGGTGCGGCCGGGCCGGGCGATCGGGGTCGCGGTGACGGGGCGCAGCACGAGGTCTGGTGGGAGGGGTCACTGCGGCGGCCACCCGGCCCGACCATCCGTGGTCCGGGACCTCCCGGTGGCAGCGCGCAGGTCGTGGGCAAGACCCACCGGTGCGCGCCCGTTCACCCGATCGCTCGTCAGCACCGGGTAGGCCGTGGAGGCGAGAACCCGCGCACCCGGGCTGGATCGCACGGCCTCGCTCAGCAACCTGTCCTCATGACCCGCCACCGCCGGGAAACCGCCCACGGCCGCGTAGACGGAGGCCCGGATCCCCAGGTTCGCACCGTGCACGTGCTCGTGCGGGGCTCCGGTCGGCGCGCGCCGCTCGTAACCGGTGTGCCAGGCCGCGTGACGTTGTCTCGAACCTGGCAGCGCGACGGTCCCCAGGAGCAGGTCGAACCCGTCGGCGGCCACCTCGACGTGGTGCGCCAGCCAGCGGCGGGGTACCTGGGAATCGGCGTCCGTGGTGGCGATCCATGTCGCCTCCCCAGCGGCCCAGCCACGATCCGCGAGCCCCGCGAGCACGCCCTGTCCCCGGGCCACACCGACGCGCCCGGCGGCGGTCACCACGACCTGTACCCCGGCGTGGCGGGCGAGGCGCTCGGTGTCGTCCGTGCACGAGTCCGCGACCACGACGACGTGGACGGGCAGAACGACCTCGGCGCGGGCCAGCTCCAGCGAACCCAGGCACGCGGGCAGCGCGATCTGCTCGTTGCGGGCCGGCACCACGACGAGCACCCGTTCGACGGCCGTGCCCGCGGGGTCGTCCCCGCAGCGACTCACGGGCACGGACGTCACGGCGTCAACCCGCCCGCCCTCGCCACCGACACCGCTGGTGAGGGTACGAAGACATCGAGCAGGAAGTCCTCCTCCTCGTGGTGGGCCAGCACCTGCCAACCCGGTTCCTCGCGCAGGACCCGGTGCACCTCGTCACCGGTCAGGGGGTAGCCCTGGACGAGGTGGCGCCAGTGGCACGCCACGACGACCCCGTCGCTGCGCAACGACACCGCGATGCGTGACACCAGGTTCCGCAGATCGGCGGGACTGCAGTAGTAACCCACCTCGGACATGACGACCAGGTCGAAGGAACCCGCGGGAAACTCGTGCGGAAGGCTGGCGCGGACGGTACGCACCCGCTCGCCGTACCCCGCCTCGTGCACCCGGTCCCGGGCCCTCTCGAGCGCGGACTCGGCCACGTCGAGTGCGAGCAGCTGATCGCAACGCGGGGCGAGTGCGGCCGTGAATACCCCGTTGCTGCAGCCCAGTTCCACGGCGGCGGAGAATCGTTCACGCGGCAGTACGGCCAACGTGAGCGCCTGCTTGCGTCGTTCGTACCACCGGTCCTCGAAACCCCACGGGTCCACGCCGTTCTGCGCGTAGAACTCCTCGAAGAACCCTCTCGACAGGCTGTCGGCCTCGGCCACCGGGCCCGCGAGGAACACCTCGCAGGTGCGGGTGAAGTGTTCCAGCACCCCAGCCGGCAACAGCACCTCGTCACCCGGTTGCGGCGACAACGGGGCCACCTGCGTCACGTGTTCGGCCAGCGCCGAACGCTTGCGCTGCAACACGTCCGGTGAGAGGCGAAGCTGGACGGCACTCGTCCACGGCACCCTGGGGTCTCCCGGCCGTGCCCAGTGCCACATCCAGACTGGGTACTCGAGGAAACGCGCTCCGACGGCGTCCGCCGCCGCGCCTGCCGCGTGTGCCGCCGCCGCGTGGTCGGGATGGGCGTCACCGCGCCACGGCGCGACGACGAGGCTGTGGGCGCTCACGAGTTCCTGCACGGCCGAACGCAACGCGTCGACACCACCGACCAGGGCACCGTCTCCGAGGTCGAGGCGGTGCACGCGCGCCCCGGGAGCCAGGGAGTGCACGGCCCGTTCGACCTCCGCGGCCCGCAACACAGCCAGTTCGGCCGGGGACATCGTGGGGGAGTGCGGGTGCGAGTGCTCCCCGTCGCTCGCGACGACGACGTCGATGGCGGCCCCGAGCAGTTCGGCGCTGGCGATGAGGCCGCCTGCCCCGAGGGTCTCGTCGTCGGGATGAGCGGCCACCACCACGAGATGGGTGAGGCCGTCGAGGTCGAGGTCGGGGACGTCGCGCAGGCCTGGCCAGCTGGCCCAGCGGGTCTCCGCCGTACCCCGCGCGTCGTGCGTGAAGGTGATGTCCTCGCCCGGCGTGCCACCATCCGCGTCGCTGGTCGTGTCGCTGGTCGGGTCGACGGCTCGACGCTCGGTCCCGGCCCCCGGGCGGCTCATCGCGGCCACCCTCCGCTCTGCGTCGCCGTGTCCCGCAGGGTGGCGCCCAGCGCGGCCACGTCACGTTCGGCGTGGTGCTGCCGCAGGTAGATGGTCAGGTCCGCCACCCGCGCGGCATGCGCGGCGTCGAAGGTGAGCGGCGCGGGCCCGCTGGCGTGCCCCACGATCTCGAGGACCTTCTCCGCGGCCGCGGCCACGATCGCACGGGTCCGCAGCGCGAGGATCCCACCCGCAGCCCCCTCGGCGCGGCCCGCGTCGACCTCGATGGCGGCGTGATCCATCGCCAGCCGGGCCCGGGTGAGTTCGAGATCGAGGGCCCCCTGGTGGAACCGGGCGAGTTGGTCCGGCGGGCGGGTGCCGCGTCCTGTAACGCGTGCCACCGCGACGGCTGCGCCGAACCAGCAGGCAGCCACCCCGATGCCGCCGTGCGCGAAACCGGGTCTCTGCAGATACCAGCCGGCCTCACCCACCGGGACGGCCGCTACGTCGAGGAACTCCACCGGCCCGCTCGGCACGTCGACAAGCCCACGGGCGTGCCACCCGTCTTCGCGCACCAGCACCCCGGGGTGAAGCAGTCCCGCGGCGAAGAGGCGCCGCCCCGCCGGGGTGTGAGCCGTGACGAGGCAGTGCGAGAGTCGACCCGCGAGCGAACACCAGGGTTTGATGCCCGTCAGCGTCCAGCCGCGGGGCGTCTCGATCGCGTCGAGGCGGACCTCGCCGGTCTCGGCAGCGAACACGCCCCACGTCGAGCCCGGGTCAGCCGTGGTGCCGGCCTCGGCCAGGATCGCCACGGCGTCGAGGTGGGCCTCGGCGATCCTCGCGAGCGTGAGGTCGTCGGCGCCCAGGCGGGCCAGGACCTGCCACCGATCACGCGTGCGTCCGCTCCCGGGTAGCGGGACGTCCCCCGTGAGACGGCGGACGGTCGCCAATGCCTCCTCGACGTGATCGTGGGGACGCGGCACGAGAGCGGGCAGCACGAGTGTCCTTCCGGGGCGCAGGCGTGGAAACGGATGTCCGCGAACGTAGCCCCCGCCTCCGACGTCGGCGCGAGCAGGTCGACGCCACCCCGGATCGCCGACACCGCGTGACATTGACTCGACCTCGAACGTGTGTTCGACTCCTCCGGTGCGATGGTCAGGACAGCAACTCGACGTGGACACCTCGTCCACGGTGGCCACCGCGCTGCCCGGCATGGCCCGGGTCCGCGGGTTCCTGCGCACCGTCACGACCCCCGAGTTCAGCGGTATCCGCTTCCACGAGGTCGCAGCCCGCAGTGTGCTCAACAAGGTGCCCGAGTCCTCGGCCATGCCGTTCCGTTTCACCGTGAACCCTTACCGCGGGTGCAGCCACGCCTGCGTCTACTGCTATGCCAGGGGAACCCATCAGTGGCTCGACCTCGACACCGGCGCGGGTTTCGACAACGAGGTCGTGGTCAAGGTCAACGCGGGGGAGGCGCTGCGGCACGACCTGGCCCGGCCGTCGTGGCGCGCGGAGCACGTCGCATTGGGTACCAACACCGACCCCTACCAGCGCGCCGAGGGCCGATACCGGCTCATGCCCGGGATCATCGGGGCGCTCGCGGACGCCGCGACACCGTTCAGCATCCTCACCAAGGGCACCCTGCTGCGTCGGGATCTACCCCTGATCGCGGAGGCGGCCGGGCGGGTGCCCGTCGGCCTCGGGGTGTCGCTGGCGATCTACGACGATGCGCTCCAGCAGTCCCTCGAGTCCGGAACCCCCAGCGCCGCAGCTCGATTGGCTCTGGTCAAGGCCGTGCGGGCTGCGGGGTTGCCCTGCGGCGTGATGCTCGCACCGGTGTTGCCGTGGCTGACCGACGGGGTTCGCGACCTCGACGACGCGCTGGCCCTGCTCGCGGACGCCGGCGCGACCGGGGTGACCGTGTTACCCCTGCACCTGCGCCCGGGGGCCAAGGAGTGGTTCGCGGGGTGGTTGCGCGCACACCGCCCCGACCTCGTCCCGCGCTACGCGGAGCTCTACGGGCGGGGGACGTACGTGTCGTCGCAGTACCGCGCCTTCCTCCGTGAGCGGGTGACGCCGTTGCTGCGTCGTCACGGTTTCGCAGCGGAGAGCGGTGTCACCGCTGGGCGGGCCGGGGCGGGTGGGGTTCCCGGGGATCCCGAGGGTGAGTTCCCGTTCGGGAGCATGCCGGTCGCCCGGGCCGCCGAGACTCCGGCACCCCGTCCGGAACAGGGAGTGATCTTCTAGCCCCGCCAGCAGTCAATCCCGGGGGCCGCGTGTCCGCGGGGACGTCCACCTCGCCCATGAGGTCCAGCTCGCGATCGCTTCAGGACGCTCAGCAGTCGACCGAAGGAGAGAGGGATAGCAAGGGACCGGCGGGAACCCCCGAGGTCCGACGCCAACAGGACAGAAGGACTCAGACGTGACCAACGTTGACGCGACCCTCAAGGCCGCCCTCGAGATCGACGGTGCATCCGCTGCCGCCCTCGTCGACTACGAGAGCGGCATGTGCCTCGGGCAGGCGGGCGGCGGGAACGTCGACCTCGACGTGGCTGCCGCCGG
>JBPBQU010000180.1:0-10158 GCA_050955085.1 Janthinobacterium lividum
TCGCTGTCGAAGTCCGGGGCCAGTGGCGGGACGATGCGCGTGCACCTCGCCTGGAACGCCCGGCCCACCTCGGCCACCCCCGCCTCGGGTGGGTTCTTCGCCAAACTGCGCCAGGCCGCCACCTCGCAGGGTGGTATCGACCTCGACCTCGGTGCGCTGTACGAGTTCAGCGACGGGTCGAAAGGGGTCGTGCAGGCGCTCGGCAACGCGTTTCGCGACGGTGCGCAGGGTGACCCGATCGTCTGGCTCGACGGTGACGACCGCACGGGTGGTGGTGGGGAGAACCTCTTCATCGATCTCGGGCAGGCCGCCAGGATCAAGCGTGTCCTCGTCTTCGCGTTCATCTACGAGGGGGTTCCGAACTGGTCCGCGGCGGACGGTGTGGTCACGTTGTTCCCGGCCAGCGGTCCCGAGGTCGAGGTGCGTCTCGACGAGCACGACGACAAGTCGCCGATGTGTGCCATCGCCCAGATCGTCTCCGACGGGCGGGAGCTGAGCGTGCAGCGCGAGGTGCGTTACGTGCAGGGTGGCCAGCAGGCCCTCGACGAGGCCTTCGGCTGGGGCATGAAGTGGCGCACCGGCAGCAAATGACCCGCTGACCCACCCCCCGGATCTCCACCGAAAGGCGTCGAGCGTGCGCCCTCCTGTTCCTCCCTTCACCACCGAGACCGCAGCCCAGAAGGTGCAGGCCGCCGAGGACGCCTGGAACACCCGCGACCCGCAGCGGGTGGCGCTGGCCTACACCGAGGATTCGGTGTGGCGAAACCGCGATGTCTTCGTCACGGGCCGCGCCGCGATCGTCGAGCTGCTGATCGCGAAATGGGCCCGCGAACTCGACTACGCCCTGCGGAAGTCGTTGTGGGCGTTCGGAACCGATCGGATCGCGGTCCGCTTCCAGTACGAGTGCCGTGACGTGTCGGGGCAGTGGTGGCGCAGTTACGGCAACGAGTTGTGGCTCTTCGATGCCGAGGGTTTGATGTCGCGGCGGGAGGCGAGCATCGACGACATTCGCATCACGGAGGCAGAGCGCCGGATCATCGGCGCGCGCACGGAGTCCGAGCGTGGGGTAGACCTTCCCCTCCGGTGACTCCGGTGGTGGCCACCGGCGGAAACGAAGGAGACAACATGATCAGCAAGGACGAGGCCGGTCAGATCCTCCGGCTCGCGAAGTTCCGCTCCGGTCTGAGCTGGTCGGGGATCGCGGAGGCGATCGGACGTGATCCGGTGTGGACCGTCGCCGCACTCCTGGGCCAGCATCCCGTCGACGCCGCCTCGGCCGCGACGGTCGGAGAACTCCTCGGGTTGGACGCCGAGGTCGTCGAGGCCTTGCAGCTGCAGCCCTACCGGGGGTCGGGGCGCCAGGAGATCCCCACCGACCCCACGATCTACCGGTTCTACGAGGCGCTCGACGTCTACGGCCCGGCATTGAAGGAACTCATCCACGAGGAGTTCGGGGACGGGATCAT
The DNA here is from genome assembly GCA_050955085.1 of Janthinobacterium lividum. Lineage (GTDB taxonomy): Bacteria > Actinomycetota > Actinomycetes > Actinomycetales > Kineococcaceae > Kineococcus. The sequence goes on from JBPBQU010000180.1 coordinate 1,467, forward strand.
GTCGGCCATCAACTTCAAGGTCGACGTGGCGCGCAAGGCCGACCCCGCGGGTGACCGCGTCGTCATCACCCTCGACGGGAAGTTCCTCGACTACAACTGGTGAGGATTGTGACCGGGTGAGACCTCGTGACCCCGGGAGGGCCCTGGCGCGGGGATAGCGTGGGCCAACGTGATGTCCTCGAACGCCGCCCAGAAGCAGGGGACCCACAAGCAGGGGACCCAGAAGCAGGGGACCCAGAAGCAGGGCGGGGCGGGTAGCGGTGACCTCCCCGCGGTGGGCATGGTCCTGACGGCAGCAGCCTCCGTCCAGGTCGGGGCGGCCGTGGCGAACCACCTGTTCACCACGATCGGCCCCGAGGGGGCGACGACGCTGCGCCTCGGTATCGCCGCGCTCGTGCTCCTCGTCGTCGTCCGCCCGCGGGTGCGGACGTGGGACCGACGCCAGTGGTTGCTGTCGCTGTCCTTCGGGGTCAGCCTCGCGGCCATGAACTCGACGTTCTACGCGGCCATCTCCCGTATCCCCCTCGGGGTCGCCGTCACCTGCGAGTTCCTGGGCCCCCTCGTGCTCTCCGCCGTCCTCACCCGCCGCGCCCGCGATCTCGTGTGGGTCGCGTTGGCGCTCGCCGGGGTGGTCACGTTCGGCCTCGGCGGCGACGGTTCGGGTGGTCGCCTGGAACCCCTCGGGGTGGCCCTCGCGCTCGTCGCCGGCGCCTTCTGGGCAACCTATGTCCTGCTCAGCGCCCGGGTCGGGGCGGCGGTGCCGGGGCAGTCGGGGCTCGCCGTGGCCAGCGTCGTGGCGGGGATCCTCGTGCTGCCCGCGGGCGTCGCCGGTGCGGGTCTCGAACTCCTGCGCCCGGGGGTGTTGGCGTTGGCTGCCGTGGTCGCGCTGGCGTCCTCGGTGATCCCGTACTCCCTCGAGCTCGTCGCGCTGCGACGGCTGCCCGCACGGACGTTCGGGGTCCTGCTGAGCCTCGAACCCGCCATCGCCGCCCTCGCGGGTTACCTGGTGCTCTCGCAGGCCCTGCCGTGGACGTCGGTCGTCGCGATCGCCGTGGTCGTCGCCGCGAGCGCCGGGTCGACGCTCTCGGCGCGCCGTGAACGTGAGCTCGCCACCCGGCAGCCACCGCCGGGCGACTAGCCTCGGCCCGGCAACCTTCACCAACAGCAGTCATCCCAGTAGCACCCGTCGAGGAGGACGACCGTGAGCACTCAGGAGCACCTACCGGTGGTGGACGGTGCCGCCGCGGCGACGGTGGCACCCGATCCCGCGTTCAGTGCGCAGGCCGTCGCCGGAGCCGACCTCTACGAACGCGCGGCGGCCGACCGGCTCGGGTTCTGGGCCGAGCAGGCGGAGGCGTTCGTCGACTGGGACAGTGCCCCCACCCAGACGCTGGACTGGTCGAACGCGCCGTTCGCGAAGTGGTTCGTCGGCGCCACGTTGAACGTCGCCACGAACTGCGTCGACCGCCACGTCGCGGCCGGTGCCGGTGACCGGGTTGCCCTGTTCTTCGAGGGCGAACCCGGGGACACCGCCTCCGTCACCTACGCCGAACTCGAGGAGCAGGTGAAGCGGGCCGCGAACGCGCTCACCGCGCTGGGCGTGCAGGCCGGGGACCGGGTCGCGATCTACCTGCCGATGCTCGTCGAGTCGGTCGTGGCGATGCTGGCCTGCGCCCGGCTCGGCGCCCCGCACTCGGTGGTCTTCGGCGGGTTCTCCGCGGAAGCCCTGAACTCCCGGATCAACGACGCCGAGGCCAAGGTCGTCATCACCTGCGACGGGTCCTACCGGCGCGGGCGGGCGACGATGTTGAAACCCGCCGTGGACGCGGCGCTGGCCAAGGGTGCGCCCAGCGTCACCGCCGTTCTCGTGGTGCGCCGCAACGGGGAGGACGTGGAGTGGACCGAGGGTCGTGACGTGTGGTGGCACGATGCGCTGGCCGCCGCGAGCCCCGAGCACGAGGCGCAGGCGTTCGACGCCGAACAACCGTTGTTCATCCTCTACACCTCCGGCACCACGGGGAAACCCAAGGGAATCCTGCACACCTCGGGCGGGTACCTCGTCCAGACCGCCTACACCACGAAGACCGTCTTCGACGTCCGTCCCGAACGTGACGTGTACTGGTGCACGGCCGACATCGGCTGGGTCACCGGGCACAGTTACGTCGTCTACGGCCCGCTCGCGAACGGCCTGACCCAGGTGATCTACGAGGGAACCCCGGACACCCCGGACAAGGACCGTTGGTGGTCGATCGTGGCGAAGTACGGCGTCACCGTGCTCTACACCGCCCCCACCGCGATCCGGACGTGCATGAAGTGGGGTGAGGAGTTCCCCGCCCGCCACGACCTGTCGTCGCTGCGGGTCCTCGCCAGTGTGGGGGAGAACATCAACCCGGAGGCGTGGAATTGGTATCGCCGCGTCATCGGCTCCGGGCGAACCCCTATCGCGGATACCTGGTGGCAGACCGAGACCGGTGCGCACATGATCGCCCCGCTGCCCGGGGTGACGGCCCTGAAGCCCGGTTCCGCGCAGGTCCCCGTACCCGGGATCGTCGCCGACGTCGTCGACGACGCGGGTGAACCGCTGGGGCCCGGCCAGGCCGGTTACCTCGTCCTCACCGAACCGTGGCCGGCGATGCTGCGCGGGATCTGGGGGGACGAACAGCGGTTCAAGGACACCTACTGGGCGCGTTTCCCGGGCCGCTACTTCGCGGGTGACGGCGCCAAGCGCGACGAGGACGGTGACATCTGGTTGTTGGGGCGCGTCGACGACGTCATGAACGTCTCCGGGCACCGGCTCTCGACGGCCGAGATCGAGTCCGCCCTGGTCAGCCACCCCGACGTCGCCGAGGCCGCGGTCGTCGGCGCGAGTGACGAGACGACCGGCCAGAGCGTCGTGGCGTTCGTCATCCTGCGGGCCGGGCACGTCGAGGGCCCCGACACCGTCGCACAGCTGCGGGCGCACGTCGGCCAGGAGATCGGCCCCATTGCCAAGCCGACATCGCTGATGGTGGTGGCGGAACTCCCCAAGACCCGCTCGGGCAAGATCATGCGCCGGTTGCTCCGTGACGTCGCCGAGCACCGGGAACCGGGTGACGTCACCACGTTGACCGACTCCACGGTCATGGACTCGATCCGCACGGGAATGGCCGCCGCCCGCGAGTGAGCCGGAGCGCTTCCTGCGAGGTCCGTCACCCGATCTGCACGTCACCCCCGCGGCTCGCCACGACGCGGGGGTGACGGGGTGCGGCAGGCTCGCAGGGTGCACCCGCAGACCCCACGTTCCGCTCGACCGGCGACGACCGGCACCTCCGTCGTGACGTCTCTCGTGACCGCAGGGGTGGCCGTGGGGGCGGTTGTCGGCGTGGCACCGCAGTGGTTCGGGCTGGCCGGGCTGCGGCCCTTCGCGTGGGCGGTGCCGTTCCGCCTCCCCGTCGGTCTCGGGGTGGCCGTCGCGGCCGGTGCCACCGGCGTACTGGGTCTGCGCCGGCGGGGTGCGCTGCCCGCTGCGGCCGTGCTCGCGGTTGCCGCCGTGGGATCGCTGGGGGTGAGCCTCGTCCGCGGGGTCGGCGCGGGGGACCTGCCCGTGGCGCGTGCCGGTGACCTCACGGTGCTGGCGGCCAACGTCCTCAAGGCGCAGGCCGATCCCGCTGCCCTCGCCCGCCTCGCGGTCGACGGTGACGCCCAGGTCATCGCACTGCCGGAGTCCTCGCAGGCCCTCGCCGACGACGTCGGAGCGCGGATCGAGGCGGCGACGGGGGTCGGTGTCCAGGTGTTCTACCTCGCCGACGACGACGGGGGTCCTTTCGGAACAGCCCTGCTGGTGTCGGATGCGTTGGGTGAGTACCGCAGGACGGGTGAGCTCAGCGACGGGGTGAAGGCCGTGGTGACGGCCGTACCCGTATCGGGTCGGGGCCCGGTGCTCGCGGCCGCACACACCGCCGCCCCGGTGAACGGGTTGATGTCGCAGTGGAGGCGCGAGGTCAGCGCCGTTGCCGACTGGTGCGCCCGGACCCCGAACTCGCTGCTGGCGGGGGACCTCAACGCGACGCTGGACCACCCCGGGTTGCAGCTGCGCGGTTCGTGCGTGGACGCGGGTGCGCAGACCGGGACGGGTGCGCGCGGCACCTGGCCGGCGAAGGTACCGGCCGCGTTGGGGGCGACGATCGACCACGCCCTCGGGGACGGCACCTGCTGGCGGGCGGTGGGAACCCGGGTCGAGTCGATCGTGGGGAGCGATCACCGGGCCCTGCTCACCCGGTGGCGCCCCGTCTGCTGACCGAGAGGTTCTACGACGTTGCCGCTCGGTGAGCGTAGTGAGCCGTCCGGGGGACGGTCGCCCGACGCCGATCATGAATTTCCTTGAAGTGCACACAATGTGCGGACGCTGTCCTAACCTCGACCACGTCGTCCCGCGCCCCCCGCGCGAGGCGGTTCAAGCGTCACCGTCGGTTCCCCCGCCGACGGTGACGCGCCCCCTCCTGCTGCACACACCGGCCGGAGCTCCTAGGGTTCACCCGGCACACCGGCATCCGCGCGGTGGCAGGAGGAGGACGCGATGACTACCCTTGACGACCGCCCCGTCGGTGCATCCGAGCGCACCATCGGTCAGCTCGTGGCAGACGCCACGAAGGACGTGTCCGAGCTGGTGCGCTACGAGGTGGCCCTGGCCAAAGCCGAGATCACCACCGACGTGAAGAACGGGGCCTTCGGTGGCGCGCTCTTCGCGGTGGCCGGCCTGTTCGGGTTCGTCGCCTTCGTCTTCCTCGGTGTCACGGTCGCCTACGCACTCGTCGAGGGCGCCGGCTGGCCGATCTGGCTGTCGTTCCTGGTCGTCGCTGCCGCGATGCTCGTCGTCGCCGGCATCGCCGCGGTGATCGGATTCGGCCGGATCAAGAAGGTCCGTCCGCCCGAGCGCACCATCCGCACCACCAAGGACTCCATCGCGGCCATCAAGGCCAGTGCGACCGGGAAGCCGGTCGCCAAGACCATCACCGGTTCCGCCGGACCCACCAGCATCGGACACTGAACCCTCCACAGCGCGACGACGGTCGGGACGGCGCCCGCTGATGGCCGTCCCGGCGACCGACGTGTCGGCGGTCCTGGTGGAGGGCCCCTGGCGGCACCGGTTGGTGGCCGCGCACGGTGCGCGCTTCCACGTCGCCGAGCTCGGCGAAGGCCCCCTCGTGCTGCTGCTGCACGACTTCCCGCAGTTCTGGTGGGCATGGCGGGACCAGCTCGTCGCACTCGCCGCCGCGGGATACCGGACGGTCGCGATGGACCTGCGTGGGTACGGCGCGAGCGACAAGCCGCCCCGCGGTTACGACACCCCCACCTCGGCCGCCGACGTCGCGGCGCTGGTGCGCGCCCTCGGTGAACGCGACGCCGTCGTCGTGGGGCACGGGATCTCCGGGCGTACGGCGTGGGCGGTGTCGGCCCTGCACCCCGAGCAGGTCCGCGGGATCATCGTCGTGGGCGCCGCGCACCCGGTGCTGTCGCGTCACGTGCTGCTGGACCGGGTCCTGAACGCGGAGCAGCGGGGGTTACGCACCACCGGAGGGGCCCTCGCCCGTCAGTTGCCCGTACTGCCCGAACGGCGCCTGGTGGCAGGCGACGGTGTCGAGCGCGTGCTGCGGGCGTGGGGTGGGCCGACGTGGCCCCGCCCCGTCGACGTGGAACGTTACGCGGAGGCCATCAGGGTGCCGTTCGTGGCCCACTCCGCGTTGGAGTACCACCGGTGGATCGCGCGCTCCTCGTTGCGCGCCGACGGTCGGCGCTTCACCGCGGCGCTGCGTCCGGGGGTCGACGTGCCCGTCCTGCAGGTGCGGGGGGAGTTCGACCCGACGCTCAGCGCCGCTGCGCTGGACGCGGGTGCGCGGTTCGCGTTGGGCCCGCATCGGGCGATCACGGTGGCCGGCGTCGGGCACTACCTGCCCGAGGAGGCTCCCGAGCGGCTCACGGCCGTCATGACGAGCTGGCTCGCGCGGTTCTGACCCGCCTCGTCTGACCCGTCTCGTCGAGTCGTCCGTGATCGGGCGATGCGGCAGGGGGCGTCAGTCGGCCGTGCAGGCGCCCGTGCTGGTCTCGGTGGTGCCGCTCCCGGCCTCGGTGAGGACCGTGTCCAGTTCCTTCGAGGTCAGCGCGTAGCCCGTCTGCAGGTCGTCGAGAGACTCCGCGAACACCACCCCCACGACCTCGCCGTCCTCGGTGAGCAGCGGGCCACCCGAATTGCCGGGCTGGATGTTCGCGTAGAGGGAGTAGACCTCGCGGACGATGGTCCTCTTGTCGTAGATGTCTCGTCCCTGGGCGGACAACACCTCTCGGATGCGGGCGGGCAGCGCAGAATAGGGGCCGTCGAGGGGGAAACCGGCGACCGCGGCCGCGTCCCCCGTCTGCAGTTGTGCCGCGCGAGGCAGCGCCGCCGCATCGAGACCGGGGACGTCGAGCACGGCCAGGTCCAGGTCCTCGTCGTAGGCGACGACCTTCGCCGGGTACTGCTCGCCTTGTCCCCCCGGCTGGACGAGGGGGGAGGTGACTCCGGCGACGACGTGGGCGTTGGTCACGACGCGGGCCGAGCCGCCGAGGCGCCCGGCGACGAACCCACTGCCCTCGAGGCCGCGCTGGCAACTGCGCGCGGTACCGGTGATCTTGACGATGCTCGCCGCCGCGGTCGAAAGACCGATGGTGTCGGGCGCGGTGGCCGCGGGTGGTGCGACCACCCGGATGGGTTCGGGGTCCAGCCCGGAGAAGACGCGGGGGAAACCATTGCTCCGCGCCGCAGCCCAGAAGCGCGTCACGATCCGATCCGTTCCGCTCGGGACGAGCTGGTCGACGGCTCCCACCACCCGCGAACCCGTGACGGCGGAGACGATGCCCGGCAATGGGGCCGTGCGGGCGGCACCGGCCACGACCGAGACGACGAGGAGCGTCGAGACGAGCCCGGCGAACGCCCCCAGCAGCGATTCCGCCACCCGCGCCGGTCGCCACTGCACCTGCCGGCGCAACCGCCTCCCCAACAGGCTGACGAGCAGTCGCCCGCCGAGCGCGAGCGCCATGGTGCCCACGACCACCACGAGCGTGCGCTGGACCCCAGAGGATGAATCCGTCACCACCCGGGGCAGCAGCACGACCCCGATCGCCGCCCCACCTGCGAGACCTACGAGCCCCGCGACACCGACGAAGAACCCCTCGCGGTATCCGGTCACGATCTGGACCAGCAGCAGGATCAGCAGCAGCAGATCGAGCACGCTCGAATCGCTCACCGCGCACCCGCCCAGGTCAGTGCCTCGTCGAGGGTGAGCTCAGCGCTGCCCGCTCCCGGCGAGGATGGGCCCGGCGAGGATGGGCCCGGCGAGGATGGCTCCACCCGGCCTGGTGGCACGAGGATTCCACCGCCGGGGATGAGCCCGCCGAGTTCCAGGACGCGCACGAGCACCTCGGCCGTGAACCCCCACACCAGCAGCCCGCGGGCGGCGAACGCGGGCCCGAGGTATCCACCGGGTCCGTGGATCCACCGCACGGCGTCGGGGGCGAAGAGTTCGGGCAGGGGGACGAGCTCGACCCGAGCCACCTCCGCGGGGTCGAGCACCCCGACGGGGCCGGGGTCGTGCCAGTGCCCCACGACCGGGGTCACCGAGTGCCCCGAATGCGCGAGCGGCACTTCCGGTAACGAGCCCAGCACGTCGACACCGCTCGGGTCGAGCCCGGTCTCCTCACGAGCCTCCCGCAGTGCCGTGGCGGCGGGGGAGGCGTCATCCGGCTCACTGCGCCCACCGGGGAACGCGACCTGCCCCGAGTGCTGGCGTAACGTCCGGGCCCGTTGCGTGAGCAGCACCTGCACTCCCTCCGGACCCTCCGAGAGCAGCACCAGGACCGCCGCGGGTCGACGCGCGAAGGTCGAGGGCAGACGACGGTCCTCGCGCCAACGCAGCTCATCACCGGTGACACCTGGCAGTCGTTCAGCGAGCGGTGCGAGCCAGGACGGGAGGATCACGCGGGCTGCTCCACGTCGAGTCGGGTCGCGTGGCGCTGGGTCTCCTCGACGTGGGTCCCCTCGAGATGGACCCCCGTGAGCGATGGGGCGTCCAGCGATCGCGGGGGCGGTTGCTTCACGAGTGTCGCGGCCCGGACGGGATCGGTCTCCCCGATCCCGTACGAGGGGCACGTCCGGCTCAGGGGACAGGCCCCGCACGCGGGACGGCGGCTGTGGCAGGTGCGTCGTCCGTGGAAGATCATCCGGTGGTTGAACACCGTCCAGTCCTTACGGGGCAAAAGCTCCACAAGGTCTGTCTCGACCTTGACCGGGTCCTGGTGGGTCGTGAACCCCAGCCGTCGCGACAATCGCCCCACGTGCGTGTCGACGGTCAGGCCGGGCACCCCGAACGCGTCACCGAGCACGACGTTCGCGGTCTTGCGTCCCACCCCGGGCAGCGAGACGAGGTCGCTCAACCGGGCGGGGACCTCACCACCGAAATCGTCGACGAGCGTGGCCGAGAACCGCAGGATGGCATCGGCCTTGGCGCGGAAGAACCCGGTCGACCTGATCAGCTCTTCCAGCTCACCGCGGTCGGCGGATGCGTACTGGGCCGCGCTGGTGAAACGAGCGAACAGTGCTGGGGTCACCTGGTTCACCCGCGCGTCGGTGCACTGTGCGGACAGCACCGTCGCGACGAGCAGTTCGAGCGGGGTCGTGAAG
>JBPBQU010000181.1:0-10110 GCA_050955085.1 Janthinobacterium lividum
TCGAGTAGCGGGGACAGGATTTGAACCTGCGACCTCTGGGTTATGAGCCCAGCGAGCTACCGAGCTGCTCCACCCCGCGTCGTGAGTACGACATTACGCCAGGGTGGCGCACACACCAAATCGCGTCGCTCAGGGCGTGGGCGGGACGGTGGTCGGCGACGTCAAGTCGAGCGACGTTCCCTGCCCGGGGACGGGTGGCGCGCCCGACGCGGACGCACTCGCCGACGGGGTAGCCCCCGACGTCGGGTCGAGGCGCGCCTGTGCCGCGGTGGCCGCGTCGACCGCCGCGCCGAGACGCTGCTGTGCCTCGCCGAATGCGGTCCAGTCCTTGCCCGCCGCCGCCGTCGAGTCGGCGATCGCCTGCTTCGCATCGGCGAGAGCCTGCTGGAGCTGGGTCTGCGCATCGGCGCTCGGACCAACCGACGAGGGGGAGGACGAGGGCGTCGCCCCTGCGGTCGGGGTGGGCGTCCCGGTACCCACGGGCGGGGTCCCCGCATCACCCGCCTGGGCTCCCGAGTTGCCTGCGAAGACAGAGTCGAGCGCCTGGTCCAAGGTGTCCGAGATCGCGATCTGACCCCCGAAGACGGCGATGACCTTGCGCAGCTGGGGGAACGAGTTGCTCCCCGTACTCTCGGCGTAGATCGGTTCCACGTACAGCATTCCGCCACCGACGGGCAGGGTGAGCAGGTTCCCGTACTTCACCTGCGAGTTGTCGCCAAGGCTCAGCAGCTTCACCTCGTTGGCCACCGTGGCGTCCGAGCGGATGATGTTCTGCACCTGTCCCGGTCCGGCCACGGACGAGGACTGCGGCAGTTCGAGCAGCCGTATCTTGCCGTAGTCGGGGGACTTCCGCCCCGAGACCGTCCCGGCGTTGGAATCGACGGCCGCGAACCCGGTGAGCAGCTGACTGCCCCCGGCGCCGCCCGCGTTCTGGTTCGGCACATAGGTCGACGTCAGACTGAACGCCGGCGCTGACTGCCCCGGCATGGCCAACGTCAGGTAGTACGGCGGCTGCGCCGGCGTCGCGGTGCCCTGCGGTACGTCGTTCGCGGTCGGATCGGCCGGAATGCTCCAGAAGTCCTGACCGGTGAGGAAGGAACTCGCGTCGGTCACGTGGTAGCGGGCCAAGACCTCGCGCTGGACCTTGAACATGTCCTGCGGGTAACGCAGGTGCGCCATCAGCGCCTGGTCGATCCCGGAGATCGGCTGCACCGCACCCGGGAAGGCCTTCATCCACGCCTTGAGGACAGGATCGGTCTCATCCCAGGCGTAGAGCGTGACCTTGCCGGTGTACGCGTCGACCGTGGCTTTGACCGAGTTCCGGACGTAGTTCACGGTCCGGTCCTGCAGCGCCTGGACACTGTTCTGGGTCTCCGTCAGGGTGTCGGCCGTGGCCTCCCCCAACTGCGTCGATGCGCTGTAGGGGTAGGACGACGACGTGGTGTATCCGTCGAGCACCCAGAGCACCCGGCCGTCGACGACAGAGGGGTAGGCGTCCCCGTCCAGGGTCAACCAGGGGGCGACCTTCTCGACGCGTTCGCGCGGCGTCCGGTCGTAGAGGATCTTGGAATCGGTCTTGACCTGGCTGGACAACAGGATGTTCTGGTCAGCGAACTTGAGTGAGTAAACGGCCTTCTGCGCCAGGTTGCCGACGGCCACGCCGCCGGAACCGTCGTAGGACGTGGTGGCGAACCCCCGGGCGGAATTGTCCGGATAGTCGATCTCCACCGGGTCCCCACCACCGACGATCGAGTAGTCGCGGGTGTTCTCGCCGAAGTAGATACGCGGGTCGTAGGTCCCCAGCGCCCCCGCCGTCGGGATCTCGGACTCGAAGTAGGACGGACTACCGTCGGAGGCGCGCTCGTTACCGCGGGCGGCCACCACTCCGTACCCGTGGGTGTAGATGGTGTGTTCGTTGACCCAGGTGCGCTGCGAGGCGGAGAGTCCCGCGAGATTGAGCTCGCGGGCCGCGACCACGGCGTCCTGGGTTCCACTCTGACCTGACAGTGCGTAGCGGTCGACGTCCAGGGTCTGGGGGAAGGTGTAGTAGTTGCGCTGACCCTGGGTCTGACGGAACGCCGGCGAAACGATGGAGGGGTCGAGGAGGCGGATCCCGGGAATCGTGCCCGCGTCGTCACGCAACTGCCCCGCCGTCACCGTGGTATCGGCCTGGTACTCGCTCACCTGGGCGTCAGCGATGTCGTAGGCGTTCCGCGTCGCGGTGATGCTCTTCTGGATGTAGGGCGACTCGTACTGACTGCGGTTGGGCGTCACCTGGAACTTCTGCACCGCCCACGGGTAGATGCCACCGATCGCGATGGCACTCACGACGAGCAGGCCGGTCCCGAGCGCGGGCAACCGCCAGGACGTGCCGACCGCCGCGCCGATGAAGAGGACGGCCACAAAGACCGCGATCACCGCGAGGATCGCCTTGGCCGGGAGCACGGCGTGCACGTCGGTATACGTCGGGCCGACGACCCCGTTGATGTTGATGTGACCCGAGTTGGAGGTCATGAGCTCGTAGCGGTCCAGCCAGTACCCCACCCCGCGCAGCAAGAGGAACAGTGCCGCAATCGTGGCCAGGTGCACTCGTGCGGCGTCCGTCGTACGTCGGCCACCCCCGGAGAGCCGCAGCCCACCGTAGAGATAGTGCGCCGCAAGCCCCGCGATGCCGGCGAGGACGACGGCTGCGGTGAGGAAGCTGACGAGGAAGTCGAGCCATGGCAGCGTGAAAACGTAGAACCCCTGGTCGCGGTGGAACTGCGCGTCCTGGGTCCCGAAGTCCGTCCGGTTCCACCACAGCAGCAGCGTCTGCCAGCGACTCATCGCCACCGAGCCACCGAACAGCCCCGCCAGGACCGAGAGCACCACGACGACGAGGCGGCGCAGCGGTTCGAGCGACTCGCGATAACGGTCCAGCCCCGCCTGTTCCGTCGAGATCGGCGCGTACACGGGCCTGGTCCGGTACCCGATCGACAACGAGACCGCGACGGCAGCGCCCAGTAGCAGCGCTCCCACGACGAACAGGCCGGTCTGCAACCACAGCTTCGTGGTGAAGGTCTGCAGGAACCCGAGCTCGTCGAACCACCACACGTCGGCAGTGACGCGGGCGCCGATGATCACCGCGATGACGATGGCGATGAGGACGACGACGGTCGGCAGGAGGGCACCGCGGCGTCGTCGCCGCAGAACCGGGCGGGACGGAGGGCGGGAGGAGAAGCTCACAGCGAAGCAACTTACAAGCCGGGGTGCGGGTGCCCGTGACGGCGTGTGGCGGATGCATCGTGACCAGTTCGTTGTGCAGCTCGGTCGTGGCGGGCTCGGCGGTCCGTCGACGGGGCACACCGCACCCCGTCGACCCGCGTGCGAACATCGTGGCCGTGAGCCCGCACGCCTCCCCCGCGACCCCGCCCGACTCCTCAGGCCTGTGGCGAACGGTCGCCGAGATCGAGCGCCACGTCGCCGCCGACGGCTGGGGTGCCCCGCTGCGTCTCTTCGCGCTGGTGCGGACGGCCGAGGCGCTGCGCCGCGACCCCGACCTCGCCCACCGCTTACCCGCCAACATCGTCGCGGAGGCCCACGCCGACGCCTCCCACCTCACCTCGGTGGAGCAGGAGGGGGTACCCGCGGGGGGCGACCTCGACGACCTGCTCGCTCAGCTGGCCTGGCCGGACGGCGTCGACGGCGCTGCGCTCGTGGTGGAGCGGATCCTCGTCCCCCCGGCCGCAGATACCCAGGTACGTGCGCAGACATCCCCAGATGACGAAGAGGGCCATGCCCGCGCCCTGGCCGCGCACCCGAAAGCGCAGGACGTGCGGATCGCTGTGGGGGTCCTGCGTGACGGCCGCCACGAGTGCGCCGTCCGTTCGAGGTCCAAGGACTCCGACGGTGAGGTCGCCATGGGCTCCGACCTCGTCCCCGGCCTCGTCGACGCCCTGCGGGCCACGTTCACGAGCTGACCCGCCCACTCACCTCACAGTGGCGGTCTCGTCGCAGGTGGTGAGCTCCGCACCCCGGCCGGCACCGATGGCCTCGACGGCCATACGGGCCCCGTGCAGGGTCGAGATGCCCACCACGGTGATGCCGTCCGGGGTCGCCCCCGCCACCTGGGCGCACTCCTCGACGGGGGCCAGGAACCACGTCGCCCCGTCGGCGCGGGCACCGATGACCTTCTGACGCAGACCGCCGATGGGTCCGACCGTTCCGTCGGCGGCGATCTCACCGGTCCCCGCGATGTGCCGGCCGCCGGTCATGGCCCCGGGGGTGAGCTCGTCCACAATCCCCAGGGCGAACATCGTGCCCGCACTCGGGCCCCCGACGTCGTCGATCGCGATGTCGATGTCGAAGGGGAAGGCGTACTCGACGTCGGGGACGATGCCCAGCAACGTCGTCCCCTGCGGTGCGTAGGTCGCCGTCGTCACCGTGCGTGGCTTCCCGCTCCGCTCGAGGCCGAGCTGCACCGATGTCCCCGGGGGCAGGGCGCGCACAGCGTTCTGCAGCGCGGCGAAGTCGGCGACCTCGACGCCGTTCACCGACGTGATCTCGTCCCCCACCCGCAGGACCCGCGCGGCCGGGGCGTCGGAGCCGATCTGTTGCACGCGACGCGTCGTCGTGGCCTTGAAAGTGATCCCCAGCTCGGTGAGCGCGGCGACCTTCGCGTTCTCCTGCGAACCGGTCATCTCCGCCGCGCTCTCGGCGTCGGCCTGTTCCTGGCTCGTCCCGCTGCGGAAGTACAGCGAACGAGGCACGACGCTGACGTCGGGGTCGCGCCAGTCGGCGAGGGCCTCCCACAACGTCATCTCCAACCCGGGACCTCCTCGCAGCGAGACGGTCGTCAGGTCGAGCTGCCCGTCGGTGGGGTAGGTGTCGGTTCCCGAGATGGTGATGAGCCCTCCACCACCGGCCGTGCCTCCCGACGGGCGAGCGTCGGCGGTCGGGCTGGGAGAAGCGGGTACGGCAGCGGCGATCACGTCGGTCACGGGACCGGGACCGAGCGCGACGTAAGGGACGTGCAGCACCCCGAGCAGGGCGATGAGCAGGATGGCGCAGAAGGCGGACGCAGCCAGCAGAACACCCCGCGGGGACGAACCGTCCCGCGTCAGCGGATCGCGATCTCGATGATCCCCGGACGTGGGAGTGCCGTCCGCCGCAGACGGTGGGACGGCCTTCGACACCATTGCAGCCTACGGTCCCACCCCGGGGACCTACCGAACGCGGGTGTTCGCTGGCGGCGATCCGCGGAACGCTCCCCGTCCGCCGGTCGTCGGGGCAGGTGCAAGGGGTCATGATGGAAGTCGACCCCGGCGGACGAGGCGGAGGAGCACCGTGGACCAGCGAGACGACGACGGACCAGAAGGCCCGGAGGACGACGAGACCCACGAAGGTCACCCCGAGCCAGGGGGTCCGAGCGGCCAGCCGGGGTTCCGCCCCAGCGGTACACCCGGCCGTAAACCGGACGAGCCGAGCGGCAATCCGCTGGAGGACTTGCTCGGGCCGTTGCTCGGGGGCCAGTTCCCGGGCGGCCAGTTCCCAGGGGGCCAGTTCCCGGGACTCCCGCCCGGTTTCGGTGCGGGCATACCCGGTTTCGGTGCGGGCGGACTCGACCCCGAGATCATGGGCCAGGTGATGGGGCAGTTGCAGAAGTTCCTGGCCAACCCCTCCGAGGACCCGGTGAACTGGGACGTCGCGCACGACCTCGCCCGGCAGGCCGCCGCCCAGGCCGGCGACCCGACCCCCAACGCCGTCGACCGCCGTGCCGTCGAGGACGCGCTGCGCGTGGCGGATCTCTGGCTCGACGGGGTCACCGACTTCGCCCAGGCCGCGACGAGCACCGAGGCATGGAGCCGCGCGGAATGGATCGAGAAGACGATGCCCGTGTGGCGTCAGCTCGTCGAGCCGGTCGCCACGAACGTCGCGGCGGCCATGGGTGATGCGATGGCGGCACAGGCGCCACCGGAGATGGCGGCGATGCTCGGCCAGGCCGGCGCCATGATGCGCCAGGTCGGTGGCGGGGTGTTCGGGATGCAGATCGGGCAGGCCATCGGCCAGCTCGCGGGCGAGGTCCTCTCCACCACCGACGTCGGACTTCCGCTGGCCCCGAGCGGGCGGGCGGCGCTGCTTCCGGAGAGCGTGCGGACGTTCTCCGACGGTCTCGAGGTCCCACTCGACGAGGTCCGTCGCTACCTGGCCCTGCGGGAGGCCGCCCACCAGCGACTCTTCGCCCACGTGCCCTGGCTACGGTCTCAACTGCTCGGTTCGGTGGAGTCCTTCGCCCGTGGCATCTCGGTGGATGCGGAACGGATCGCGGAGGCGGCCCGACAGCTCGATCCGGGCAACCCGGAATCGCTGCAGGAGGCGTTGAGCTCGGGGATCTTCGAACCCGAGTCCACACCCGCCCAGAAGGCTGCCCTCGCCCGGTTGGAGACCGCTCTCGCTCTCGTGGAGGGATGGGTCGACCACGTCAGCAACGAAGCGGCGGTGAACACGCTGCCGCACGCCTCCGCACTGCGGGAGACGATGCGGCGTCGACGCGCCACCGGAGGACCGGCCGAGCACGCCTTCGCGGTACTCGTCGGCCTCGAGCTGCGACCCCGCCGAGCCCGCGAGGCCGCCGTGCTCTGGGAGCTGCTGCTCACCCGTGGTGGGTCGGCGGCCCGGGATGCGGTCTGGGACCATCCGGACCTGATGCCGACCGCGGCGGACCTCGACGATCCGGCAGCTTTCGCCGACCGGAGGCTGGAGGGCAACGGCGATGGTGGTACGGGTGAGGACGCCATGGATGCCGCACTGCGGGACCTGCTCGATGGCGGGGACGGATCCGGACCGCAGGCCCCGAAGGACTCGACAGGCTGACCGGGCCACCGGAGAAGACTTCACCCGCCCCGGCGTCAAGGTCCGGGGCGGGTCTCGACCTTCGGTGGTCAGGGCTTCCCTGGTAACGGTGGGTGACCGCCATCGACCCTCTCGTCGATGCTGCGGGTGACGGCGTCGCGAACGGTGTCGTAGCTGTCGGTGTCGGTGTTGTCACCGTCGTCGGGATCGTCGTCGTGGTGGCTGGAACGGCCCGCGAGGTGGTCCGCCCCGGCCAGGAACCCGCGGGCCCGCTCGGTGCGCGGGTAGGAGTCGAGCAGCGCCCAGAACGCGCGCGAGTGCGCGGGGACCACGAGGTGCGCGAGCTCGTGGACGATGACGTAGTCGATCACCCAACCAGGCATCCCCTGCAGTCGCGTGGACAACCGGATGCTGGCGTCGGTGGGGGTGCAGGAGCCCCACCGGTGGGATTGGTTGTCCACCCAGGTCACCGAACCGGGCATGGCGACACCATCGAGGTAGCGGGCCGAGAGTTCGAGGGCGCGGGCCATGAGGTCGTCGTCACAGGGGTTACGACGACGATCGGCAGCCCTGAGACGACCCACCATCCGCTCGACCCACTCCTGCTCCTCCGCGGCGCTGAAACGGGCCGGGATGAGGACCACCGTGCGCTCACCGTCGCGATACGCCGAGACCGTGCGGGTGCGGCGGCGGCTGCGCCGCACGTCCAGGACCGCGGCCGACACGCCGAGCGGAACACCCGGCCCCGGGAGCACCCCAGCCGTGGCAACGACCGGGTACGACGCCGGGGGGTGCGTCGAGACAGGATCGACCGTCGCGACATGGGACGTGACGGGGTGGGACGCGGCGGGGTGGGACGCGGCGGGGTGGGACGGGGCGGGGATCGGGCTCTGACCCGTCCCTGCTGCACCCTCCCGGTCAGCCTTCACCCGGGTACGGTAACGTCCGCACCCGCACCTACGGGAGGTGTCGGTGGACCTGCCTGACACCCTGACCACGACCCCGCAGGTCAGTGACCCGCTGGTACCAAGGCGCCGGGCGCCCCCGACCGGCGTGTCGCCTACCGCCGGGGGCATGACCTGGGGTTCGCACGAGCGCGCCGACGCGCTCAACCGCCGCCCTCAGGGCACGATGCCGAGAAGGACCACCGGATTCGACCGGCGGGCCGCGACCGGGTCACGGCAGACGAAGTTCCGAGAAGCCCAACCAGAGGAGAAGCATCATGGCCGACACCTACACCGGTGATTTCTACTGCGTGAAGTGCAAGGAGAAGCGCGAGGCGACGGGGAACATCGTCGAGACGAACGGCCGGCGGATGGCCAAGGGCAAGTGCCCCGTCTGTGACACCAACCTCAACCGCATCCTCGGTAAGGCGTCCTGACCGGAGAACGCCGGGGGTCCTGAGCGGGTTCTCCCCTCGAACCCAGGCCCTTGTGGACAGCGCCCGCGGTGGCAGCCCGTGGTGGGGCAGGGTGGTGGGGTGTCCCCTCCCCGCACCTCGACGAGCCCCCGGTCCGCCGGGGTCCAGGAACCTGCTCTCGGGCGGGAGGTCGCGCTCGTGGCCCGACCACATGGTCACCTGCAACTCGGGTCCTCACCGCGGACCGGAACCGTCGTCGGGCCGTTCGGCGCGGAAGACCTGTCAGCTCTGCTGAAGCTGCACCGCGACGCCGCGGGAACCACCGACGCGGTGCGCTCCCGCGGCGAGCGGGTGCTGGTGGAACTGCTGGCAGCGGGAGTCCCCCCACACCTGCTGAGGACCTCGGCCGTGGACAGGTCGGGGACCCGGATCGTTGCCGTCATAGGAAAGGGGGCGTGCGCCGACGTCCTACGCACGACCTTGGCAGCGTGCGACCTGGCGGTGGACACGTCCGGCACGAGGCGGCCGGAACTCGTCGTACTGGTGGACGAGCACGCCGCCCGCGCCGGCGTGGCCGACGGGCTGATCGCCGAGAACATTCCCCACCTCTCCGTGGTGCTGCGCGACACCGATGCGTTGGTCGGGCCGCTGGTGTATCCGGGGTTGACGCCCTGTCTGCGCTGCCTCGACCTGTACCGCACGGACGACGACCCGGGGTGGCCCCTGGTACTGGACCAGTTCACCCGACTCCTCCCCTCGATACGGGCAGACGCACCCACGGCCACCACGGTCGCGGGGCTGGTGGCGTTACAGGTCCTGACCCACCTCGACGGTGGGCAACCGACCTCCCTGGGCGCCACGATGGAACTCCTCGTTCCCGAGGGGACGGTGCAGGTGCGCCGCTGGAACGTGCACCCGCAGTGCGGGTGCGTGGAACTCCCCCTTCCCGAACCCGGCTGAGGTCCCTCAGCGCGGGTCCGGGCAGGGACGGGTCACTCGACGGCGTGTCGCCGCGTCCAGACACGGCTCACCGCCTTCAGGCGGTCACCGCATCGCCAGTGGGAACGGCCAACGCCGCCGCCTCGGCTTGCCGGGCAAGGCGCTCGGCCCGGCGGGCGGCAACCTCGGCCCGACGACGGGTTCGCAGTGCACGGGCAGTCCGGGCCCGGTTCGCGGTGCGGTGCAGATCTGCGAAGCGTTCCCTCACCACAGTTTCTTCGGTGTAGGACATCTCGGATCGTCTCCTGGGATTTGATGTTCGATCAGTGAGTCGCGGTGCTCACGCGGCGACGGGGTGCTTGCGCGGACGACCGCGCGGACGTTTGCGGGGAACGACGACCCCCGCGAGCAAGAGTTCACCGCCCCAGACGCCCCATGGCTCGGCCCGCTCGAGAGCACCTGCGAGACAGTCGTTGCGCAGCGGGCACTGCGTGCAGAGCGACTTTGCGAGCTCGACGTCGGTGGGTGACTCGGCGAACCAGAGTTCGGGCTCGTAGCGGCGGCAGGGCAGGGGGTCCGGCGCGTGCTGGCGCGACACGCTGGTCACCTCCTTCTGTAGACCGGAGTTCTCCGTTCCGGTGGTGTGGGTGTTCGGGTCGACTCGACGTTTCGTGATCTGCGGGTTCATCTCTCTGCGTTCTCCGGCGGGAAGTTCAGCGTCGAAGAGCCCACGAACGCACAATGGCCGCGGACCCGAGGTGTCGGGTTCCGCGGCCTGAGTGGCTGCCGGTCTGAGAGTTAGACCGGCGGACTCGAAGTCGAGGTCCCCGAAGACGGGAAGGAGGTGTAGATGTGGGCATTCATGCCCTTGAGGGTCCCGGAGGTACCGGTTTCGGTGCCCGCGACGACGTCCGCGGTGCTGCGACGGCGCTCACCGGCGGCGGTCAGCGGACGCAGTCCACCCGTGGAGACGGGCGACG
>JBPBQU010000182.1:0-10037 GCA_050955085.1 Janthinobacterium lividum
GTCGGCGCGGTGACCACCCGCCCACCCGCGGCGTTCTCCTCGTTGACCGCGAGCGCGAACAGGCTCACCCAGTCCATCGCCCCCAGGACGTCCACCGGGCCCTCTGGGTTGGCGAGCAGGTCCTCGTCCTCCGCGAGCAGCTGACGGTGCAACCGCGGGGCACGGCGTCGGACCCCGAGACCACCCGGCAGAGTTCCGTCGGTCACCAACCCGTGCTCGACACAGGCCGCCATCGCCGCGAACACCTCGAGCAGCCGAGCGTCCACCTCCGTCCGCGGACGCAGGCTCTCCTCGTTGCGGCGCACCAGCTCCCCGACGGAGAGACCCGTGCCGCGGCAGTGCTCCAGCAGTTCTCCCCCCGTGCGGAAGGGGTACGGCAGAACCGGTCCACCGGCCACCACGGGTTCGTCGTCCAGCGGGTGCTCGCGCACGAAACCCCCGCCGACGGAGTAGGAGGTGCGTTCGGCGACGATCTCGCCGTCCGCGTCGCGCGCCGTGAACACCATTCCGTTGGGGTGCGCGGGCAACGAGGTGCCCCCGATCAACCGGACGTCGGTGTCGAGGTCGAAACCGATGTCGTGGGTGGCGAGGAGGGCGAGCCGGTGGGTGGTTCGCACGACGTCGAGCATCCCCTCGAGCGCGTCCGGGTCGGTGCTCTCCGGCCGTTCCCCCGCGAGTCCGAGCACGACGGCCCGGTCACTGCCGTGCCCACGCCCCGTCGCGCCGAGCGATCCGTAGAGGTCCACCGTGACGGCGGCGACCCGCTCCAGCGTCTCGTCGTCGGCGAGCCCGCGCACGAACGCGAGCGCCGCACGCATCGGGCCCACGGTGTGCGAACTCGACGGGCCGATGCCGATGGAGAACATGTCGAACACGCTCAGTGCCACGTCAACGCGCCCGTCGGTAGAAGGGCAGTGCCACGACCTCGACGGGTAGTTGCGTCCCGCGCACGTCCACCGCGAGCACCTCGCCTGCGCCCGCGTGCGCGACGTCGACGTAGGCCATCGCGACCGGGAAACCCAGGGTGGGCGAGAGCGCCCCGCTGGTGACCTCCCCGACCGGTGAACCGTCAGCCACCACCGCGTACCCGGCGCGCGGCGCACGGCGCCCGGCACCCTTCAGGCCGACGAGCAACCGACCCGGTGGCTCTTGTGCCAGAGCTTGCAGCGCAGCCAGTCCGACAGGTCCGGGGTCCTTGTCGAGTTTCACCACCCGACCCAGACCCGCGTCGTAAGGGCTGGTCGAGGCGCTGAGTTCGTGGCCGTACAACGGCATCCCGGCCTCCAGGCGCAGGGTGTCGCGGCAGGCGAGCCCCGCGGGGACACCACCGTGCGCCCGGGCCGCGGCCAGCAGTGCGTCCCAGACCGCGACGGCCTCGGTGTCGGGTGCGAACACCTCGAAACCGTCCTCCCCGGTGTATCCGGTGCGGGCCAGCAGGACATCGACCGAACCGTCGCGGACGCGCAGGGTCGTCGCGACGCAGCGGTAGTACCCGAGATCGGTGAGGGAGGTGGCGAGGAGAGGGGTGAGGGCGGCGACCGAGACGGGGCCCTGCACGGCCACGAGAGCCCAGTCCGCCGTCTCGTCGACGACCTCGGCGTCGAACCCGGCACAGCGTTCGAGCAGTGCGCTCGCGACGGCGGCGGCGTTGGCCGCGTTCGCCACCACGAGGAACTCCTGCTCGCCCAGGCGGTAGGTCACGAGGTCATCGACGATCCCGCCGTCGTCCGCGACGAGCATCCCGTAGGCGGCGCGACCCAGCGCCATCGTGGAGGCCCGCCCGACGAGGGCGGCGTCCAGGGCGGCCCCGGCGCCCGCGCCGCGCACCCGGATCTCACCCATGTGGGAGAGGTCGAAGACGCCTGCCGTCGTCCGGACGGCGTGGTGCTCGGCGAGGTCGGAGTCGTAGCGCACGGGCATGGACCAGCCCGCGAAATCGGTGAACGTGGCGCCGAGGGCGATGTGCGCGTCGGCCAGGGGCGAGCGGGTGCTCACGGGTGGGGGCTCCTCTCGTGCGCGACCGCCGGGTGCGGCCACGTCGTTCGACCCCCTCTGTCACGGAACCTGAGAGCTTCACCGTCGCCGGCTTTCCCCGTCGGTGAGGACCCCCGGGGCGTGACCCGGGGACCCTGCTTTCCAGAGCGGCCTGCCCGTGGCGGTTCGTGGACCTGAGAGGTTCCGGGGTGGTTGCTCCTTCGGTGCCCGCCGCCGGATCGCGGTGGGGCTCTCCCGCCCGGGGGAAAACGGCCTGTTCGTGCTCTTCAGTTGTCGGGTCCTGAGTTTTCCACAGCACCGCGACGCTGACCAGCCGTTGCGCACACACACCTCCCCTCCTCGACCTGACTCGCACCCCGTGACAGCGGGCCCGTGGTGTGTCGATCCTCGCCTGGCCTGCACCGGTTCGACACCGGTTCGACAGGGTCGGTGCCGACGACGCCGAGCGCTTTCCGGGGCCACCCCCGGGCTGCCCGCCCACCGCGATAGGTCGCTCACGACGATGTCGGCACCCGCCGGCACTCCCCCGACCGCCACCTTCGCCGGAGGCGCCAGGGGCACGTTCTCGGTGTCGCGTAGCGCGGACGGCCTGCCCGACGTGGCGCCCATGTCGCACGGGCTGCGCGACCTACGCGGCCTCGACGCCGTCACCCGGGCCGCCGAGGGCAAGGGCGGGCTCGTCCCCGTCGGCTGCCCCTCCAGCACCGGACCGTCGACGAACTTGCCGGCAGGCAGGGGAACACGCCTGACAGAAACGCATGAGACTCGGCGTCTACGACGCGGTCCACGACCGGTCGCTCCCCGAGGCGCTGGCCGTCGTCGCCGACCTCGAACTGTCCGGGATCGAGCTCGACTCCGGCGGTTTCCCACCGCCGGTGCACATCCCCACCCACGACGACCTCCTCGTCAGCGACACCGCGCGCAACGACACGGCGATCGGTGACGCGCACGCCGAGGACGTCCGCCGCTCGATCCGGTCGGCGAACCGACTCGGTCAGCACCGCGTGGTGACGAACTCGACGCGTCGCACCTGTTCTGGCAGCAGATGGACCCGGTGGCCGTCGTCCGCGCCCCTGGGCCGGCCCGAGGGTCTACAGGTCGCGAGTGAGGTCCTGCGGACGGACCTCAGACGCCCGCGAGGGCCTGCGTCAACGTTCGCGCCGCCAGCGCCACCGAGTCCCGTTGCGAGAGCGAGTAGTCCTCGTTCTCGATCGACACCGGCCCGTCGTAACCCGCCGCCCGCAACGCCCGCAGGAACCGCGCCCACCACGCCACGTCGTGACCGGCCCCGACCGCGACGTAGTTCCAGGCCCGCTGGTCCACGAACCGGTTGGGCACCGGTTCGAGTCGCGACGTCACCGACGCCACGGCTTCCTCGATGCGGGTGTCCTTGGCGTGCACGTGATGTACCGCGCCGCTCAACGCCGCGAGCGCCGCGAGCGGGTCCGCCCCCATCCAGAACAGGTGGCTGGGATCGAAGTTCACCCCCACGACGTCCCCCGCGGCCGCGCGCAACCGCAGCAGGCTGGGGACGTTGAACACCAGTTGGTTCGCGTGCATCTCGACCGCGAAGCGCACCCCGCGCCGTTCACCCTCCTGAGCGAGGCGACCCCAGTAGTCCTCGGCCACCCGCCACTGGTGTTCGAGCAGCCGCAGGTTCTCCTCGGGCCATACGGTCGTGATCCAGGCCGGGAACGAATCCCCCGGGCCGGCCGGTAACCCGGACATGAGCACGACCGTCTCGACCTCGAACTCCTGCGCGAGCTGCAGGGCCCCCCGGACGACGCGGTCGTGCGCCTCGCCGTGCAGCGGGTGCAGCTGGTTCCCGCTGGCGTTCAACGCCTCCAACCGCAGGCCACGCGCACCCACCTCACCGATCAGTTGCCGTCGGGCCCCGGCGTCACCGAGCAACAGGTCGAGGTCGGCGTGCGGAGCCGACGACCACGCACCCAGCGCGAGCTCCACGGTCTGCAACCCACCTTCGACCGCGGCGTCGAGCGCCGCGGTGAAGGGGATCTCACCCAGACTGTCGGTCAGCAGACCCAGTTCCATCAGGCCATCCCTCGTTCGGTTCCCTGGTCGTTCATCAACCCTCGACCGCCACCGGAACCCCGCCGCCACGGGCGGAAGCGGCGATGGCATCGATGACTCGCAGCGTGTGCAGGCCGTCCGCGAAACTGGCGCACGCGGGCAGGGCCGTCTGCACCCCGCTGACCTGGTCGAGGAACGCTCGCGTCTGCCAGACGAACATGTCGGAGTAACCGTAGGACAACCCCGGGGCGTCGGTGGGCAACCCGCCCGCGTAGTACGGGAACCCCGGCCCGGCAGTCACCACCCGGGGCCCGCGAGAACCCACCGCCGGTTGGTCGTCGTCGAGGACGTACTCGGCCGGTCGCTGCAGATCCAGGCTCGCCCGGCCCGAGGTCCCCGACACCTCGAGGCCCTGCCCGTTGGCGTAACCGAAGGCGACGCGGGAGATCGAGAAGGACCCCGTCGCCCCGCCCGCGAAGCGGACCGTGAACACCGCGGTGTCCTCGTTGTCCACCGCCCGGGTCTCCTGCGAGACCGCCCCGACCTGGTGTCCGACGGTGTGTCCCAACGGCAACGGGCGCTCGGTGACGACGGTGCTGAACTGCGCACCCGAGACGAGTTCCACCCGCCCGCACAGCAGTTCTGCGAGGTCGAGGGTGTGCGACCCCAGATCGCTGACCGCACCGGAACCCGGACCACCCGCGTAGCGCCACGTCCAGGGAGCGGAGGGGTTGCACGAGTAGTCACACCAGTAGTGTCCCGTGAAGTTCGTGATCGTTCCCAGTCCGCCGTCCACGACCCGGGCGGCGAGGGCGGCGAAGGCCGGGGTCCGGCGATAGGAGTAGCCGAGCGCCGCGACCTGCCCCACGGCCTTCTCCGCAGCGTGGACCATGGCCTCGGCGTCCTCGAGCGAACCGGCCAGCGGTTTCTCGCAGAGCACGTGCTTGCCCGCGGCGAGGAGTTCCTGGACGACTTCACGGTGCAGGGCATTGCCCACGACGACGGAGACGACGTCGATCGAGGGATCCGCCGCGATCTCCTGCCAACTGCCGACCGCACGCTCGAACCCGTAGCGGCGTGCGGTGTCCTGGGCGAGCGGGAGGTTGGCGTCGGCGATCGCCGCGAGCCGTAGCGGGGGGAGGTCGGGCCCGAAGACGGTCGGGGCCTGGCGGTAACCGTTCGCGTGACTGCGGCCGGCCATGCCTGCCCCGACCACGGCCACGCCCAGACCTTCTCGGGGCGGTGTTGACTGGGTCACGGGATCACGGTCCTTCGACTGGTGGTGCGGCTGCCTGGAGGAGACGACGAACCAACGACTCCACGAGACGGGGAACGTCCTCGTCCGCCGCGACCCATGGTGCAACTGGATCGATCTAGTCGTCAAGGCGCGTGCCCTGTCTCCTGGGTTCACCGTCGTAGCCTGGGCTGATGCCAGCAGACCGGCGGCCGACCATGAGCGATGTCGCGGCCCGCGCAGGAGTCTCGCGCGCACTCGTCTCCGTGGTGTTCCGTGACGCCCCCGGCGCGGGTGCCGAAACCCGCGCACGGGTCCTCACCGCAGCCGCCGAACTGGGTTACGTCCGCGACGATTCCGCACGTTCGCTGCGGACCGGGCGCACCTACCTCCTGGGGGTGGTGTTCGACACCCGCGACGACTTCCACGCGGATCTGCTCGACGCCTGTTACCGCGCCGCGGGACCCCAGGGTTACGAACTCCTGCTGAGCGCCGTGACCCCCTCGCGGACCCAGGCGCGGGCCGTGGCGACCCTCTTCGGTTCACGGGTGGCGGGGATCCTGTTGTTCGGAGCCGGCGAACCGCCCGAGGTGTCGACCGGGCCGCAACGCCGGACCCCACTCGTCGTGGTCGGCCACCACGCGGGCACCGACGTCGACGTGGTCGCCACGGACGAGGGCGAGGGGATCCGCCAGGCCGTCGACCACCTGATCGCGCACGGGCACCGTCGCATCGCCTGCCTGGCCGCGACCCGGCACCAGTCCGGCGCCGCCCGCTCTGCGGCCTATCGCAGCGTCATGGCCGAGCGGGGGCTGGCGGACTTCGTCCGGGTCGTGCCCGGTGGTTTCACCCAGCTCGACGGATCGGCGGCCGGACGGGAACTGCTGGCCGCGGATGCGCCCCTGCCGACGGCCGTCCTCGCGAGCAACGACCTGTGCGGAGTGGGGCTGCTGCAGACCCTGCGAACGGCCGGGATCGAGGTCCCCGGACAGGTGTCCATCATGGGTTTCGACGGTTCCCAGGTCGGCGACGCGCCGGACGTACAGCTGAGCACGGTCGCCCAGGACACCGAAGGCCTGGCGCAGCAGGCGATGCGAGTGCTCCGAGATCGCGACGCCCGGGTCGGGCACGGAATCCCCGCGCCGCGCCACTACACGTTCGCACCCCGACTGGTGCTGCGGGCCACCACCGGACCGGCCCGCTGACTGATCGGTCGGGCGACTCGAAATGGTCAGCCGATGGCTGGATCACCCGCCGCCTCGGACGACCTCCAGCCGCTCGACCTCCCCGGTCAGCGCGCTGCGGCGCGCCGCCTCCAGGACGAGCAGGCCGGCCAGGGAATCCCGGGGGTCTACCGGGACGGGCGCCCCACCGCGCACCGCCGCGGCGAAACCCGCATAGAACTCACGCCAGTCACCGCGAAGCGACTCGAACTCCGTCGTCGTCGTCCCCACGTGCAAACGCGCCCACCGCTCGCGCGGCACGACACCCCACGCGTCCCCCTCGCTCACCGGCGATCCACCAGCCATCAGGATCTCCGCCTGTCCGTCGAACGCCGGGACCTCGAGGGTTCCCTCGGTACCGAACACCCGGAACCTCGGGCCGGGACGCCCGTGCAGTGCGAGATCACCCACGACGTGCGAGCGGGTCCCCCCGACGTGGCACAGCGCCAGCTCGAAGCGACACACCGGGTTCTCGACGGAGGCGTCGAGATGGTCGAGTTCCGCGTACACCGACGCCACCGGACCGGCAATGAGGAGCGCCTGGTCGACCACGTGCGACCCGAGGTCCAGCAGGATCCCCCCGCCGGAATCGGGAATCCCCTTCGGCGGTGCGTACTGCTCGATGTGCGATTCGAGGCGTTGGAGGCGTCCGAGCCGGCCCGAGTCGAGCGCGGCCCGGACCGTCAGCACGTCGGAATCCCACCGTCGGTTCTGGTAGACGCTGAGCGGGATCCCCAGCTCGTCCGCCAGGGCGATCGTTTCGGCGGCAGAGCGGGAATCCAGGGCGAACGGTTTGTCGCAGACGACGGGCAACCCACTCCGCAGCGCCTCGACGACCAGCGGGACATGGGAATCCGCCGTCGTGGAGATGGCCACGGCGTCGACCACCCCGGCACTCGCCATCGCCGCCAGGTCGTCGAACACCGCCACCCCGGGGTGTTCGGCCGCGAGCATCTCCCGGCGTTGCGGCGACGTCGTGACCACCGCGGAGAGTTCGCACCCGGGGGTCGAGGCGATGAGTGGCGCGTGGAATCGCTGGCCGCCCTTGCCGTACCCGACGAGCCCGAACCGGACCGGCGCGCTCATGCCCCGACCTGCTCGATCCGCACGGCCTCACCGTGGCGGGCGGCCCCCACCGCGGCCAGCACCCGGGCCTGGGCGAGGGCATCGGTGCGGCCGTACTCGGGTTCGGTACCACTGAGCAGGTCCTGGGAGACCGTCCGGAACTCCAGGCGGTAGGGGTCGCCTTCCTCGCCGGTCAGACCGAACTCACCGGTGGGGTCGACGGGCAGGGATCGCGTACGCCCGTCCTGCGTGAGCTCGACCGTCGCCGGCCGACAGATCCAGGGGTCGGTGACGGTGAGGACCCCGGCCGTCCCGGTGACGACGAGTTCGTCGCGGCGCGGCAGGTCGAGACCGACGTCGAACTGCCCCAGGACGCCTGCCGGGGTTCGCGTGGTGGCGGTGAGACGGAGGTCGACGTCCTCCCCACGGGCCGCGGCGGCCGGGTCGGCGAACTGCTCGGCGTGGACGCGGTCGGGTTCACCGCCGAACATGCGGATGGCACTGACGCAGTAGCACCCGAGGTCGAGGTGGGCGCCACCCCCGAGGGGTCCGGAACGGCGGATGTCGGTGGCGGGCACACTGACGCTCAGTACGGCACGTACGTGCGTCACCTCGCCGACGGCACCCTGCGCGATGAGTCGGCGGACCAACCGGGTCCGCGGGTGCAACCGGTACATGAACCCCTCCACGAGGGTGCGCCCGCTCCCGTGCGCCGCATCGAAGGATGTCGCGGCGTCAGTTTCCGAGGTGGCCAACGGTTTCTCGCACAGCACGTGCTTGCCGGCTTCCAGGGCGCGCACGGTCCATTCCGTGTGCAGCGCGATCGGCAGGGTCACGTACACCGCGTCCACACCCGGGTCGGCGAGCAGCTCCTCGTAGCTGCGCGGCGTCAACCCCGACTCGGCGGCGTAGGCCGCGGTGCGCTGGGCATCCCGCCCCCCGACGGCGACGAACTGCGCAGGGGACGCGTCTCCGTCGGCACGCACGGCCGTGATCACCTGTCGGGCGATGCCGGAGGTCCCGAGAACTCCCCAGCGGATCCTGTCCACGAAACATGCCTCCCAGATGAGTGACGGGGGACGCCTCCCGAGGTGCAGGAGACGACCCCCGTCTCGGGTCCGACGTCAGCTCAGCGGGTGCCGGCCTCGGCGTACTTCGAGACCGCGTCGATGTTGGTGCTGTCCACGAACGCGGGACCGGTCAACGTGGCTTCTCCACCGCCGATGGTGTTGGCGTTGTTCAGGTACAGCCACAGGGAGTCGATCGCCTCGTAACCCTGGAGGTAGGGCTGCTGGTCGACGGCCCATTCGACGGCACCGGACTTCACCGCCGCCACGAGTTGGGCGTTGGTGTCGAAGGTCGCCAGCTTGGCGCTGCTCCCGGCTTCCTTGAGCGACTGGACGCCGATCAGGGCGATCGGGGCACCGAGGGTGATGACGTGGTCGATGGACGGGTCCTCCTGCAGCTTCGCGGTCAACGTCGTCTGCACCGCCGCGGAGTCGGTGCCGTTGACGTAGATGTTCTCGACGCTGCCGGCCGAGCCCAGACCCGTCGCCACGGCCTTGCAGCGGTCCTCGAGCTGGACCTGACCCTGGGTCTGGATGACGCAGAGGACCTTCTTGGCGCTCTCCTGCGCGAGGCGCTGCCCGGCGGCGGTCCCGGCGATGGTCTCGTTCTGACCGAAGTAGCCGATGGCCCCGACGGACTTGAAGTCGTTGAACCCGGCGTTGAAGGCGACGACGGGAATGCCGGCGGCCTTGGCGTTCGCCAACGCACCGGTCAACGCGGACGCGTTCGGCATCGAGACGGCGATGCCGTCCACCTTGGCGTCGACCGCATTCTGGATCAGCGTGGCCTGCTGGGCGGCATTATCGTTGTTCGTGTACTCGTAGCTGACGTTGTCCTTCTGCGCCGCGGCGTCGGCACCCTTGCGGATGATGTCGAAGAACGTGTCTCCGGCCGACGCGTGGGTGATCAGGGCGATCTTGAGTTCCGGGGTCTTCGCGACGTTCCCGGTGCCGCTACCGCTGTCTGGGGAGTCCTCCGCGCCACCGGTGCTGCTGCAGCCGGTGATGCCGAGCACGAGGGCTCCGACGAGTGCAGCCGTGACCCGAACGCGTCCTCGGTTCATCTTCATGGCAGAGACTTCCCATCTTCCTTGACAGGTGCACACCACCCGGGGTTCCGGGTGGTGTTTGGGTCGGCCGGGTCCAACCGGTCCGCTCCGGCCCGCCGGGCCGGCCCCGATGATGCGGGGGGTCCCCCGCATCACCAATGGTCGATAGGTGGATCAGTCGGTGGGCCAACGATCCACGTAGTCCTGAAGTGTCGTGCGCATCAGCCGGCTGGACTCCACCGCTTTCTCCTCCCAGGCGAAGACACTCGCACACAGTGCTCCGGAGAACCCGACCTCCCCGAGCGCGGCGAAGATGCCGTCGAAATCGACCTCGCCCTCACCGATGTTCAGGTGCTGGTGGATCCGGGCAGTC
>JBPBQU010000183.1:0-9912 GCA_050955085.1 Janthinobacterium lividum
AGGGGTGGGAGGAGACGGGCAGCCTGCAGAACTTCCTCGACCTCTCCCGCACGGTGTGGCGCACGCGCGGTTTCGGTGACTTCTGGTCCTACATGCTGGTGGCGGAAGGTGGCGTCGACATCGCCGCCGAACCCGAGCTCGCGCTCTACGACATGGCCGCCCTCGTGCCCATCGTCACCGAGGCCGGCGGCCGGTTCACCTCGCGCACCGGCGTCGACGGACCGCACGGTGGCAACGCCATCGCCACCAACGGACACCTGCACGCCGAGGCGCTGCGCTACCTCGGACTGGACCTCGGACCGGAGGAGTCGACCGAGGGGACCGTGGGGTGAACCTGCGCCCGCTCATCCCCCGCCCGAACGTGAACCGGGTGAGTGACCCCCGCGAGCGCAAGCTCGTCGTCGCGGAACTCGTCGCGGTGTTCGCGGTGTCGCTGGGCATGAGCGGGGTGCGGGCCCTCGTCCGGTTCGTCGGGCTGATCACGGCCCCGCAGGCCCTGAACGCGCAGACCTCGACGGTGCTCGGCAGTTTCGCTCCCGAGCGACCGTGGCTCGACCTGGCGTTGCAGCTCGTCTCCATCGCCTCGGGCCTCGCGCCGGTGTTCCTCGTCGGCTACCTCCTCGCCCGCGGCGGGGAGTCCCTGCGCACCCTGGGCGTCGACGGGGTCCGTCTGGGGCGCAACGTCCTCGCGGGGGTGGGGTTGGCCGCCGGGATCGGCGGCTGCGGGTTGGCGCTCTACCTCGGGGCGCGCGCGGGCGGGCTGAACACCAACGTCGCGGCGTCCACCCTCCCGCACGTCTGGTGGGCGGTGCCGATCTCGGTCCTCGCCGCGGCCGAGAACGGGATCCTCGAGGAGGTGCTGGTCGCGGGTTTCCTCCTGCACCGCCTCGGGCAGCTCGGCGTACGTTGGCTCCCCGCCCTCGTCATCAGCGCCCTGCTGCGCGGTTCCTACCACCTGTACCAGGGGCTCGGGGGTTTCATCGGCAACGTCGCGATGGGGGTCGTGTTCGGCTGGGTGTTCCAGCGGTGGGGTCGGACGCTGCCGTTGATCGTCGCGCACACCGCCATCGACGTGGTGGCGTTCGTCGGGTACGCGTTCCTCGTCGGGAAGGTCAGCTGGCTCCCCGGCTGATCACCCGGGCGCCGCTCAGCCCGGGAGAAGGAGGACAGGAACCGGCGCATGGCGCAGGATCTTGGTGGCCCTCGACCCCAGGAACACCCGCGCAACGGGCCCTTCCGGGCGCGAACCCACGACCAGCAGTTCTCCGTCGTCCCAGTCGACGGAGTCGATGGCGTCGCGCCAGCCCCGCCCCGAACCCACGACCGTGTCCACCTCCGCCGGGATCACCCCCCTGCGTCGCAACGCGTCGATGCCGTCCTGGGCCTGTTCCGTCCAGGCCGCGAGCACGTCGTCCTCGGCGTCGAACCCCGTGGAGGAGGGCCACATCGTCCGACCCCGCACGGCCAGGGTGAGAACTCGCAACCGCACTCCGAACCGCTGGGCGAACTGCTGGGACCGGACGACGGCCTGTTCGTCCTCCCCTGTCGCAGCGCACGTCACCCGGCTGAGGGCGTCACGCTTGGGACCTCGATACCCACGCGGCGCCAGCGCCACCGCCAGCGGTGAGGAATGCAGCAGGCGGCTGCTCGTGGAGCTGAGCGTGACCTGACCGAGGTGACCGTCGGGTGAGGAACCCAGAACCAGCAGGGCGGCCCCGATGTCGGCCGCCACGTCGATGAGGGTGGCCGAGACCGATTTGCCCCGACGGTGGTGGAACTGCACGTCGACACCCGGGGCGATCTCCGCCAGGTACGCGCGGGCCTGCCGCTCCGCGTCGGCGGCGAACCCGCGCGACCAGGTTTCGAAATCGGCGTCGACCTTGGCGGCCGACGACGACGACTCCCAGGGCTTGGTCAGAATCGTGGCGATCGCCAGTGGGAACCCCAGGCCGCGGGCCAGTGCGGCGGCGAGCTGCAGCGTGGCCCGACCGCCCTTCTCGGGCAGGTAGGCGGCGAGGACGCTCACGACGTCCGCCCGGACACACCGTCGCCGAGGGCGGCCGTCGTGCTCTGTAGGTCCACCGCGCTCTGCAGGTTTGTCGGGTGCTGCAGGTTCGAGTGATGACGGCCCCAGCCGAGGTAGAACCCGAGCACGACGACCAACCACGCCAGGAACCAGGCGTAGGTGCTCCAGGGCAACCCCGTGAGGATGTAGAGGCAGGCCGCGATCGAGAGCAGCGGGACGACGGGGTGAGCGGGGACCCGGAAACCCCGTGGCAGGTCCGGACGGGTGCGCCGCAACACCATCACCCCGACGGCGACGGTGATGAACGCGGTCAGGGTCCCGATCGAGACGAGATCCCACAGCGCGTCGAGGGGTAGGAGACCCGCGAGCAGCGCCACGACCACGGCGACCACGACCGTGGCGTGCACAGGGGTCCGCAACCTCGGGTGCACCGTCGCGAACGCGGACGGGATCAACCCGTCGCGCCCGATCGCGAACAGGATCCTGGTCTGGCCGTACATCGTCACCAGGGTGACGGAGAAGATGGAGACGACGGCCCCGGCCGCGACGAGGGTTCCCGGCCACGTACTGCCGACGACGTTCTCCAGGATCTTGGCGAGGCCGGCCTGCTGCTGGTCCTCGTCCGAGAACGCCTTCCACGGCTGGGTTCCCAGCGCCGCCAGGGCCACCAGCAGGTAGATGACCACGACGATGCACAACGCCGCGATGATGGCGCGCGGCAACGTCTTCTGTGGGTTCGCGACCTCGTCACCCGCGGTCGAGACGGCGTCGAGGCCGATGAAGGTGAAGAAGATGGTGCCGGCCGCCGCCGTCACCCCGCCCGCCCCGTACGGGGCGAAATCCGCGAAGTTGTCGGCCGAGAACGCCGTGAACGCGATCGCCGCGAAGACGATCAGGACGCTCAGCTTCACCACGACCAGGGCCGCGTTGAGTTTGGCCGACTCGCTGACCCCGCGCAGCAGCAGCAGGGCGCACATCACCACGAGCACGACGGCAGGCAGGTTGACGACACCGCCTGCGAACGGCCCGGCGGTGAGGGCGTCGGGCAGTGAGACACCGAAGAGGTTTCCGAGGAGCAGATCGAGATAGTCGCTCCAGCCGACCGAGACCGCGGCGCTCGAGACCCCGTATTCCAGCAGCAGGCAACCCGCGACCCCCATGGCGACGGCCTCGCCCAGCGTCGCGTACGCGTAGGAGTAGGTGGAGCCGGACACCGGGACGGTGGAAGCCATCTCGGCGTAGCACAACGCCGACAACCCGGTGGTGAGCCCGGCCAGCAGGAACGAGAGGAGCACGGCCGGCCCGGCCTCGGGAACGGCCTCGTGCATGACGAAGAACACCCCCGTCCCGACGGTCGCGCCAACGCCGAACATCGTGAGCTGGAACGTGGAGATCGTGCGCTTCAGCCCGTCCTCCGCACCGGCCGGCCCCGCGCCCGAAGGATCATTCATCGCAACGGGTTTACGTCGCCACAACTGCGTCCGCAGTGCGCTCATCGGCAGTGCTCCCTCAGGTCTGCTGACTCTGGGCGGAGCGCGCTCGGTCAGCGCGCTCCTGCACTCCTCGTCAGGGGAGTGTGGGGCCCATCACGACCGGTACGCAAGCGGCCGATCATCCGCGCTGTCCCGCAGCGGCTCACCGCACCGGGGTCCTGACCGGGACCGGGATCGCTGAGCGATCGGCCCGGGCACACCCGGGGATGCGGCGCCACGTTCCCTGCTTGCTGCCGGTGACAGCGCCTTCGCTTAACCTGGTGGGGCCCACAGGACGTCGATGTCCGCTCTCGAACCGCCTGAGGAGCTGCCTTGTGTTCACGCTGACCGCGCTCCGTTCGTCCTCGTCGTCCGCCATCGCAGCGGCGAGGTCGCTGAATTCGACGTCGGCGATGGACGACCTGACCGCCGCGGCGAACTCGACCATCACCCGCTCGGTGTGGCTCACGATCGCTGTCGCCGTGGTGGCCGCAGCCGGGGCCGCCCTCGTGGGTGAACTCGCCGCCCTCGTCGTGCGCCGCCTCGGCCGCAAGCACCGCATCCTGGCGTCCCTGGCCCAGCGGGGCCGCCGGCCGCTCGCCCTGTTCCTCGCAGGTATCGCGGCGCTGTTCTCGTTGCAGATCTACACCCAGGCCGCGAGTTGGACGGCCCCGACCTTCGCCGTTCTCAAACTCGTGATCCTCCTGACCGGGGCCTGGCTCGCGGTGGTCGCCGCGAACGTCGTCCAGGACGTCGTGCTGCTGCGCTATCGCACCGAGGTCGAGGACAACCGGCGGGCGCGGGCGCGGCGCACCCAGATCCAGCTGGTGAAACGCGTGGTGGTGGCCCTCATCATCGTCGTGGCGGCCGCCTCCCTGCTGCTGAGCATCCCCGGCGCGGAAGGTATCGGCACCAGTGTGCTCGCCTCGGCCGGGTTGTTGTCTGTCGTCGCCGGCCTCGCCGCGCAGACGTCGCTCGCCAACGTGTTCGCGGGGTTGCAACTCGCCTTCACCGACGCGCTGCGGGTGGACGACGTCGTCGTCGTCGAGGAGGAGTGGGGAAACATCGAGGACATCACCCTCACCTACGTGGTGGTACAGGTCTGGGACAAGCGCCGGTTGATCCTGCCCTCGACGTACTTCACGACGACACCGTTCGAGAACTGGACGCGCAACTCCAACGAGGTCATCGGCACCGTGGAGTTCGACGTGGACTGGTCGGTGCCGTTCGACGAGCTGCGCAGTCACATCGCGGACTTCGTGCGTGGCCACCCGCTGTGGAACCAGCAGGTCTTCGTGTTGCAGGTCACCGACGCGATCAACTCCGTGGTCCGCTTCCGCGTCCTGGTCAGCGCCAACGGCGGGCCGGCACTCTTCGACCTGCGCTGCGCGGTGCGCGAGGAACTCATCGGAATGCTGCAACGTCAGCACCCGGACTCGCTGCCGAAGATCAGGATGAGCACGGTGGACGACGTCCTGCGTCCTCGCCGGGACGTCCCGGACGGTCTCGGACCGGACCGCGAACCAGACCGTCTCTGACCCCCGCAACCGATTCTTCCGCCCCCCCGATCGCCCACTTCGTGGCGAACGTGCCCGGTCTGGCGCGCACCTGGTCGGTGGCACCACCGCCGTCGGCCTCGTCCTCGCCACCGGAGGCCCAAACCCCGCCGGAGAGTCAGGGACCCCGTCGGGGAGTCAGGGACGGGATTTGGCCAGGTGCACGAGACCCACTCCACGCTCGTCGACCCCGTTCTCTGCCACCCCGTTCTCTGCCACCCCGTTCTTCGCCACGCCGTTCTTCGCCACGCCGGGGACCGTTCGCAGGTAACCCGCCCGTTCGTAGCGTGCGACGTTCTCCAGCGAGTCGGCCCCCGTGAACAACCGGAACTCGCGCACCTGGTAGGGGGCAGCGTTCTCCGCTGCGGCCAGCAACCGGGAGCCGATGCCTCGGCCCTGCTGGTCCGGGGCCACGGCGAGCCGCCCGACGTGCCCCTGCGCCCCCTCCACGCGCAATCGCACCGAACCCACCAACCGGGTTCCCGCGAGCGCGACGAGCACGATGACGGACGGCTCGGCGATCGCTGCCGCGACACCGTCGAGGTCTTCGCGCAACGGCGGGAGCAGCGGGTCCCCGTAGCGCTGCGCCTCGCTCACGAACGCGGCCCACTGCACGGTGAGCAGCTCTCCTGCGTCCCCGGGGACCGCCGTCCGCACCGTCACCACCGGCGTCACTTCAGGAACCACGTACCCGGTTCCGCGAGCGCGTCGGCGGCGACGGGCCCCCAGGTCCCGTTGGCGTAGGACTGGATGGCCGGACGGTGCTGGGAGAACCGCTCGATGCACGTCCACGCAGCACGCAGACCCTCGACGCCGGTGAACAGCGAGCGGTCGCCGGAGAGCACGTGGTCGATGAGGTGCACGTAGGGCAATGCCGGTGTGGCCCCGTCCAGTCCGGGCAGTGCGAGGGTGGCCGTCCCCGCCGCGATCCCGCCCTCGACCCCCGGGCGGCGCACGGTCATCGAGACGTCGATCGCCCCGCCTGCGAGCAACGAGAAACTCACCGTCGCCGGTTGCACACCGTGCCCCGCGTACGGGCCGTCGGCGGGGTCCTTGAGGACGAGGGTGATGCGTTGCTCGTCGGCGGCCATCTTCTTGCCCGACCGCAGCAGGAACGGCACCCCGGACCAGCGTTCGTCGTCCACCCACAACCGCGCCGCGGCCAGCGTGTCCGTCTGGGAGTCGGCGGGAATCCCGTCGATGTCGGTGTAACCCTCGAACTGGCCCAGGACGACCTCCGTCGGGTCCAGCTCCCGGAAGTGTTGCAGCGCAGCGTCCCGAGCCTCCTGCAGGGCACCCGGGCCGAGGTCGGCAGGCGCTTGCATGGCCACCGTCGCGGCCATCTGGAACAGGTGGGTGACGATCATGTCGAGGAAGGCGCCGGTCGCGTCGTAGAACGAGGCGCGCTGCGCGACGTCGAGGGTCTCGGCGATGTCGATCTGGACCTGCGCCACGTGCTCGCGGTTCCAGATCGAGGCGAGCCACGGGTTCGCGAATCGCGCGTGGATCACGTCCTGCATGGCCTCGAAGGCCAGGAAGTGGTCGATCCGGTAGACCTGCGACTCGTCGAAGACGCGCTGCACCTCGGCGTCGAGCTCCTCGAAACTCGCCAGCGACGTCCCGTACGGCTTCTCGTAGACGACGCGGGAACCCTCGACGAGGGAGTGCGTCTCGAGCGCCCTGGTGAGGTCGAGGAAGGCACCCGGCGGCACCGCGAGGTAGTGGACGTACTGCACCTCGACACCCTCGTCCCCCGCGAGGTCGGCCTTGGCATCCTTCAGGACGTCGAGCAGGCTCCCCGGGTCGGAGGCGCCGAAACCACCACCCGCGAAGAGGAGCCGGTCGGAGAACTCCTCCCACGGCCCCTCGGAGGGCTGCGGCCCGAACTCCTCCAGCGCCTCCTTCACGTGGGTGCGGAAGTCGAGGTGGGAGACGTCCCCGCGCCCGTTGCCGACGAGGCGCCACTGCGCGGGCAGCCGGTCCTGGCGGGCCAGCTCGTAGAAGGCGGGGAGGACGAGGCGGCGGGCGAGGTCACCCGTCGCGCCGTACATGACGAAGATCGTGGGAATGCTCGAAGACTGCTCTGTCGACTGCTCGGTACCGGTCACACCCGGAACCGTATTGCCCGCGTCGCGCCTTCGCGGAGTAGGGTGCTCGGCGTGAACACCACGGCATGTCCCGCGCGCAGCGCTGCTGCGTCCTGCGGGGCGTGGTGGTGGGTGTCGGCGGTCGCCTGACGCTTCCACGTCCCAGGTGCCCGCCTTCGTCGAGGAGGCCCACCACCGGGACGACCCTCTCGACGGCCGGTCACGCCAGCCCCACCGAGGAGGAAAACCAGTGCTCCACCCCGAACCCGTGCTCGATCCGTCGGCCGTGATCGCCTCGTTGAGCGCGCCCGGTGCCGGCCCGTTCGCCCTGCTACGCCGCCTGGATCCCGGGACCGGACTGCCGGGCCCCGTCGAGGTGTTGCGCGGCCCGGTCACCACCGTCGAGCATCTCGCCGACATCCCGCTGCCGAGTGGGGCGGGAGCCACTCGTGACGTCCTGGCCCTGGTGCCGTTCCGACAGTTGCGTGAGCGCGGGTTCGAGGTGCACGACGACGCCACCCCGCTGCAGGTGCTGCAGATCGACTCCGTCCAGGAGATCCCGATCGAGGTGGCGCTGCGCGCACTGCCCGACGACGAGGTGCACTTGCGCGACGTGGCTCCCGACCTCGACGACGATGCCTACGCGGATGTGGTGCGCCGCATCATCTCCGACGAGATCGCCGAGGGGGTGGGGGCAAACTTCGTCATCCGCCGAGACGTCGACGGGTTCATCGACGGATTCACCGCCTCGACCGCGCTGAGCCTGTTCCGGCGGTTGCTGGTAGCCGAGCAGGGTGCGTACTGGACCTTCGTCGTCCACGTCCCCAGCGCCACCACGACGGGGAACACGACGACGCGCACCCTTGTCGGGGCGAGCCCCGAGGTCCATGTCCGGATGGCCCGCGGCGAGGTGGTCATGAACCCCATCTCGGGCACCTACCGCTATCCCGCCACCGGCCCGGACGCCGACGGCCTCGTGGAGTTCCTCACCGATCCCAAGGAGGTCGAGGAACTGTTCATGGTGGTGGATGAGGAACTCAAGATGATGTGCTCCGTCGGGGACCTCGGGGGGATCGTGCACGGCCCCTACCTGCGCGAGATGGCGAACCTCGCCCACACCGAGTTCGAGATCCGCGGGCGCTCGACCCTGGACTCGCGCGAGGTGCTGCGACAGACCATGTTCGCGGCAACCGTGACGGGGTCGCCGTTGCAGAGCGCGTGCCGCGTCATCCGGCGTTACGAACCCTCGGGGCGCGGCTACTACGCGGGCGCGCTGGCCCTGCTGGGCCGCGACGCCGACGGTTCCCAGACGCTGGACTCCCCCATCCTCATCCGCACCGCAGACATCCGCACCGTTGGCACCCACACCGATGGGCCGACCTCCACGGTCCGGGTCTCGGTGGGGGCGACCCTGGTGCGCGGTTCGACCCCGGACGGCGAGGTCGCCGAGACGCACGCCAAATCGGCGGGTGTGTTGCGCGCCCTCGGTGCGCTGCCACCGCTGGCGCCGCGGGGTGCTTCCGGTGCCCCCGCGCGTCGGGTGCCGCTGATCGCCGATCCGCGGGTCGCGACCCTGCTGGCGTCGCGGCGCGACCGTCTCGCGAGGTTCTGGCTGGAACCGCAGCAGGAGTCCGCGGGTTCGCCGTTGGGTGACGCGCTCGTCGTCGACGCCGAGGACACGTTCACCTCGATGCTCGTCCACCTGCTCGCCTCGGCGGGGTTGCAGGCCCGTGTCCTGCGCTACGAC
Source organism: Janthinobacterium lividum (assembly GCA_050955085.1). Classification (GTDB taxonomy): domain Bacteria; phylum Actinomycetota; class Actinomycetes; order Actinomycetales; family Kineococcaceae; genus Kineococcus. The sequence continues at coordinate 8,889 of JBPBQU010000183.1, forward strand.
GACCCGGCACTGGACGCCGAGCTCCTCGCCCACCGCGGACTCGTCGTTCTCGGCCCCGGACCGGGGGATCCGCAGGACGCGAGCGACCCGCGCATCTCCCGGCTGCAGGGTCTCGCGGCTGGACTCAGCGAGGCCGCGCAGCACGGTGGGAACCCGCTGCTCGGGGTGTGCCTGGGGCACCAGCTGCTGTCGGGAACGCTTGGTCTGCCGCTGCGCAGGAAGGACACCCCGCACCAGGGGACCCAGTTCGAGGTCGACCTGTTCGGCGCGCCCGCGACCGTCGGGTTCTACAACTCCTTCACCGCCCGCGTCGACGACGCCGCGCTCGCCCGCCTCGCCCGGCGCGGGGTCGAGGTCGCCACCGGACCTTCCGACGAGGTCGTCGCCCTGCGCGGCGACGGTTTCGCTGGGATCCAGTTCCACCCCGAGTCGGTGCTGACCCTGGACGGCCCCGCGGTCCTGCGCTCCCTCGTGGAACCCCTCCTGAAACCCCTCCTGGCCCACTGAGGCACGAGGAGTGTCCTCGAGCCCGAACGACGGCCGGCCGCAGAGACGGGGTGATGTTCGGCCACGAACCCTCGACCCCGGTTGGACTCGAACCGGTCGAGCGAACCGCACTCGTCCCCCGTGACGGCCAGCGGCACGGCGCCCGGGCATGACCGTGCGCGAGACCCGGCCGCGCGCGACCGCCAGCAGGTTCGATGCGGCGGGGGGACGGCCTACCTCGCGGACAGCGGATCGACCAGTACGTGGCCGCGTAACTACCGCCGAAGACGTGCTGGGTAGGTGCTGGCCACCTCCGGGGAGAACCCGAGCGCCGTCCCCCGGCCGGGTCGTCCGGCGCACTCACCACGATCGAGCGCCGGTGCACCGAGAACCAGTTCGACGAACCGTCACATGGGGGAACGACGAAAGCCCGGACCAGGTGGTCCGGGCTTTCGTCTTCGAGTAGCGGGGACAGGATTTGAACCTGCGACCTCTGGGTTATGAGCCCAGCGAGCTACCGAACTGCTCCACCCCGCGT
>JBPBQU010000184.1:0-9494 GCA_050955085.1 Janthinobacterium lividum
ATTCTTCAGCCGCATCGTGGAGAACTCACTGCGAACCGTTGCGCCGTCACTGGTCACGGTGGCCCAGGCCTCGGGAGCCTCACCGCTGCAGATCATCACCAGCGTGCAGTTGTCCGAGGCCGCTCCCTCGATCATCGGTGGCCTGACCATCAACACCATCGCGATGATCGAGTACTCGGCCATCGCGGGGACCATCGGCGCCGGCGGCATCGGGTACGTCGCCGTCACCTACGGGTACCAGCGTTTCGACCACGCCGTGATGATCGCCACCATCGTCGTCCTCGTGGCGCTGGTTGCCGCCGTCCAGCTCGTCGGTGACGCCTTCGCCCGGGCGGCCGACCCGCGCAGCAGTTCCGCGGCCCGGCGCCGGGCACGGACCCACCCTGTTGATACCCAGCAGTTCCTCACCCAGCAGTCCCCCACCCACCAGTCCCCCACCCACCAATCCCCCGAGAACACCCTCCTGGAGAACGACCGTGTCCACTGACCTGCGCCCCGAACACTCCGACGAACAGTCGGCCGAACACGGGTTCACCCTGGCCAAGAAGCGGCGCTGGCCCTTCATCGCCGGTGGGGCCGTCGTCGTCGTGGCCGCCGCGGCCGCCCTCGTCGTCCCGCGACTCGGCGGGGAGGACACCGCCAACACGACGGCCGGCGCGACCCTGTACGTCGCCACGGCCGAGGGCAACGCCCGCGAACAGGCTCTCATCCAGTACATCGCCAAGGACGTCGCCCCCGACCACGGCATCACCATCGCCTTCAAGGGTCTGGCCGACAGCAACACCATCAACCGCGCCGTCAGTGACGGCGAGGTCGCCGGAACGGTCTACCAGCACCAGTTGTGGCTCGGGCAGGTGCTGCAGGCCAACCCGGACTTCAAGGAGACCGCGGCGACACCCGTCTTCCGCTGGGGTTTCGGCCTGTGGTCGTCGAAGTGGAAGACCCCTGGGGAGATCCCCCAGGGCGGGGAGATCTCGCTCTACTCCGACCCGGCCAACGAGTCACAGGGTCTGTTCGTCCTGGAGAAGGCCGGCCTCATCACCCTCAAGGAGGACACCGACATCGGCTCCGCCACGGTCGAGGACATCGCCGAGAACCCCAAGAACCTGCAGTTCACCCTGCTCGACTTCGGCGCCCAGTCCCGTGCCCTGCCCGACCTCGACGCGGCCGTCGGCTACACCGAGTACTACCTCGCGGCGAAGATCCCGATCGAACAGCAGATCTTCGCCCCGACCGCGCCCGACGAGTTCGCCGGCCAGCTGACCGTGGGTACCAAATGGCTCGACAGCCCCAACATCGAGAAGCTCATCGACACGTTCAAGGATCCCAAGGTCCAGGAGTACCTGTCCACGAACGCCGACGTGAAGGGTGTGCTGCTGCCGCTGACATCGTGACCGGTTGCCCCCCGGATGACCGGCCGTCGACGCCGAGCGGCACTTCGTGGTAGCGGTTCCTTCTGCTTCGTGTTCGCGTCAGCTGGTCGTCAACCGGGTGGGCAGTGGGGGTGCGGTGATGGTCGGCAACCTCGGCACGAGTGCTACGAGCACGGCGCGCAGGTGATCGAGGTTCGCCGCCATCACCGCCAGCACCGCCTCCTGGGTGACCCCCTCACCGGGGCGGACTCCGGCGTCGTAATCCGTCACCATGGCGATGGACGTGCATTCCATGCCCAGTTCCCGGGCGAGCGCGGTCTCGGGAGCACCTGTCATGCCGATGACGGACCACCCCTGAGCGGAATACCACCGCGACTCCGCACGGCTGGAGAAGCGGGGTCCCGAGATGACCACCAGCGTGCCGTCCGGGTGGACCGTCAATCCCGAGGCACGAGCCGCCTCCACCGCCAGCCTGGCGCCGGTCGGAGAGTACGGGTCGGCGAAGGCAGCGTGCTCCACGCCGTCGGTGCCGTCGTAGTAGGTCCCGATCCGTCCCGAGGTCAGGTCGACGAGCTGGTCGGGAACGACGAGATCACCGGGATGCAGGTCGGGTTGCAGCGAACCCACCGCACAGGGGGTGAGTACCTGGGCGACACCGAGATGGCGCAGAGCCCACAGGTTGGCCCGGTACGGGATCCGGTGGGGTGGAAACCGGTGATCGACACCGTGGCGGGGGAGGAATGCGACCTCACGCCCGGCGAGGGAGCCCACGGCGATCGGGGCGCTCGGGGGACCGAAGGGAGTGGGTACGTCGACCAGGCGGGGTTCTTCCAGGAACGAATAGAAACCCGAACCACCGATGATCCCGACACCGACGTGCGGAAGGTTCGTCATGCCCGCACTGTAGGGACCCGACAAGGGCACCGTACAGTTCCGCCATGAGAATCGTCGTGACCGGTGGACTGGGTTTCATCGGGTCACCCGTGACCACCACCCTGCGCGACGGTGGGCACGAGATCGTGGTCCTCGACGCGGCCCGCTCCACCGGGCTCGCGAACACCACTGGTGGAATCACTGTCGTGCGCGGTGACATCCGCGACCTGGATCGTGTGCGCGGTTGCCTCGAGGGTGCGGACGCCGTCGTCCACCTCGCGGCCAAGGTCGGTCTCGGGGTGGGAATCAGTGACATCGACGACTACGTGGCGGTGAACGACCTCGGGACGGCCGTCGTCCTGCGCGCCGCCGCGGATGCCGGGGTTCGACGACTGGTGCTGGCGAGTTCGATGGTCGTCTACGGCGAGGGCGCCTACGACTGTCCCCGCCACGGTCGGGTACGGCCAGCGCCGCGCCGCGAGGAAGACCTGCGGTCGGGGCGTTTCGAACCCTCGTGCCCGTCGTGCGGTACGGAACTGCTCCCGGGGTTGGTGGCCGAGGACGACGCGCTCGATCCCCGCAACGTCTACGCGGCCACAAAACTCCACGGTGAACACCTGTCGGCCTCCTGGGCACGGGAGAGCGGCGGGCGGGCCGTTGCGCTGCGCTTTCACAACGTCTACGGCCCGGGCCTTCCCGTCGCGACACCGTACGCGGGGGTCGCGGCACTGTTCCGCACTGAACTCCTCGCGCACCGAGCACCCAAGGTGTTCGAGGACGGCGGCCAGCGGCGCGACTTCGTGGCGGTGAGCGACGTCGCCCGGGCGGTCGCCACCGCGGTCGAGCGCCTCCCGGTCGCCGACGGGGGTTTCCGCGCCTACAACGTGGGTTCCGGCCGGGTGTGCACCGTGGGAGAGGTCGCCACCCTGCTCGCGCGGGCGACAGGTGGGCCCGAACCCGAGGTGACGGGTGCGTTCCGGTTGGGCGACGTCCGACATGTCACGGCGTCCAGTGCCCGGGCGAGCGCCGAACTCGGCTGGAGTGCCCGCATCCGCCTGGAGGACGGCCTCACCGACCTCGCCGCGGAGGCCGCATGAACCGCGCGGCGAAAACCCCCGTTCCTTTCCCGGTAGACGACGTTCCGTTCCCGGTGGATGTCGTCCTCCCGTGCCTGGACGAGGCCGAAGCGCTGCCCTGGTTGTTACCACGGTTTCCACCGGGGTTTCGCGCCATCGTCGTGGACAACGGCAGTTCTGACGGGAGCCCCGAGATCGCTGCCGGGTTGGGAGCCGTGGTCGTGCACGAGGGGCGCCGGGGGTTCGGCGCCGCCTGTCACGCCGGGTTGCAGGCAGCCACTGCCCCCGTCGTCGCCTTCATGGACGCCGACGGCAGTCTCGACCCGGCGCAACTCCCCCGGGTTCTCGACCCGGTGCGGGACGCGATGCGAACCGACGCGCCCCCTCGGCTCGTGCTCGGCCGTCGCCGGCCCACCGGCTCCCCGGCCTGGCCCTTCCACCTCCGGTTGGCCAACCGGGAGGTCTGTCGCCGACTGCACCGTGCCAGCGGTGTCCGGTTGCACGACCTCGGTCCGATGCGAGCCGCACCCCGCCTCGAGCTGCTCGACCTGGGCCTCACCGACCGGCGTTCGGGATACCCGTTGCAGATGGTGTTGCGCGCGGCGCGCGCCGACTGGTCGGTCGAGGAGGTCGACGTCGACTACGGTCCACGCAGCGGCCGGTCCAAGGTGACCGGTACCCCGCTCGGGCTGCTGCGGGCCGTTTCCGACATGACGGCCGTGCTGCGCGAACCCGTATCCGAACACACCTCACCCGCCGGCTGAGTCGGCCCCGTCATCGGCGCGGGCACGCCGACGTCGCAGCAGACTCCCGATCGTGATCGTGATGACCGCCCCCGCGATCGGCACCCCCAGGGCCACCGCCACGCTGACACCCGCCGACGTCGGGACGACCGTCGGGTTGTACCTCGGCGACGGGGAGACCAGCAGCGGGATGGTGAGCACCGCGAACGTCGCCACCGCAAGGACAGCACCCCGCAGCGGATCGCGCCAGTGCCGAGGCACCCGCGGCAGCACGAGGAAACCGACGGCCAGGGCGACCGGGGCCAGGATCACGTCGTGCACGATGATGCCGCCGACAGCCCAGCGCACGATCGGCCACCACTCCTTGCGGAGAAAACTGTTCCAGACCGACCACACCCCCCAGCCGACGGCACTCACCCCGAGGAGCAGCAGGACGGTGCGCACGACATTCTCCCCGGTGGAGGTGCCACGCGGGACGGGTGGTTCGTCGGGAGCCCGCTGCGGCAACCGGTCGCTCACTGCGGTGGTCATCGCGGTGATCATTGCGGGCAGCCGCCCGGGTAGTCGTTGCCCGGATCGGGTGCTGAGGTCAGGCATCCCCACCCTCCCCCGCAGCCGCAGCCGCCGCCGCCCCCGCCGCTGCCGCCGCGACGTCGTCCGTTCCGGCCACGACCTCCAACCGGGCGACCCACTTCGTCTGCAGGACCCCGGGCCGGTCCGGGGCGATGATGCGAGCCGGGAAACCATGATCGAGGTGGAGATCGGATCCGTTCAACCGCAACGCCAGGAGCGTGTCGTCGGAGGCGAGGAACTGCGGCGGCAGCACCGAGGTCGCGTACCGGGAACCCCGTTGCAGGGACACCACCCGGACATGATCGGTGGGGATCGACCCCACCATCTCCACGAGCCGTGCGACCGGGACACCGCTCCAGCGGGCCATCGACGACCACCCCTCGACGCAGGCAATCGGTAGATCCACGCTGCGCTGGGGCATCGAGAGCAGGGCGTCGCGGTCCAGCTCCACGTCACCACCCGGTCCGACCAGCGTCAACCGCCACCCCTGGTCGGCTGCCTGGTCACTCACCTGCGCCTGAGCGGCAGTGGTGTTCACCGGTAGACCTTGTGGACCCACTCCCGGCCGGCGTGGGGCGAGGACGGCGAGATCGGACAACGGGCTGAACGCCTCACCGACAGTGAACAACGCCGTACCCGCGACGGCGGCCCCCACCCCGACCAGGAATCCCCGGCGCTCGGTGGGCACTGGACGATCCAGCGCCGCACGGACGACGGGGAGTTTCACCCCGACATGGATGACCAGCGAACCCACGGTGACCCAGGCCACCGCGAGGTGTGCGGCCCGGAAACTGAAACCCCAGGGATACCACTGAGTGGTGTTCATGATGCCGGTGGTGAGCATGAAGATGGCCGATCCGACGAGCAGGGCGACCGAGAGTCGTTCCAGCCCGTGCACCAGGCCGCGAACCGGTGGCCAGGCGAACAGTTGACCAAAGACCACGTGGAGTTTCGCCAGCAGCAGAGGAACGGCAAGAAGACCGCTGCAGACGTGCAGGCCCTGGCTGACACGGTAACCCCAGGACGGAGAGGGACCCCAGGGGATCCACGTCGAGGGTTCCTGGTATTCGTGGCTCAGCAACCCGGTGGCGAAGCAGATCGAGAACGTGACCGCCAACCAGATCCCCAGCCGACTGGCGGCGCCCTGACGGGAGAGTTCATCGAGTCGAGCGCCCCCCTGCTCGGGGTTCTCACCCCCGGGGTTCTCAAGACCGGGGTTCTCAAGACCGGGGCCCTCCCGCGATGCGCTCACGACGCCACCGCCGCAGCACCACGGGCACGTCGGCGCAGGGCGACCACGACCCGGCCCCCCACCTCCCACAACTCTTCCGCGTGCAGGCCCAGCGGGTTCGCATGCGCGGCCAGCGCACGCGCGCCGAGCCTGGCCCACGGCATCCGCGCCCACCGCGAACCGTCCGCGCTGCGCAACGCCAACTCGCCCGACTCGTCGAGGTCGGGTGCGTCCTCGACGTCCACCAGGAGCAGGCCGTCGTCGGCGAGCAGCTCACTCACCCGGTGCAACAACACCGCGGGTCGCCCACCGATGCCGATGTTCCCGTCCGCCAGCAGGACCGTTCTCCACCGCCCCTCGCCGGGCAGTTTCTCGTGCAGGTCACGCCGCAGCGCCACCGCGCCTCGTCGACGCGTGAGCGCGACCGCTGCGGCGGAGACGTCCACCCCCAACGCCGGCACACCCCGGCGGGCCAGTTCCCCCACCAGTCGTCCGGGTCCGCACCCGAGGTCGAGCACCGGTCCCTGACACCGGTCGAGCATCAACCGGTCGGCGGTGTCCGTACCCCCGCTCCAGCGGGCCGCATCGAGCAACCGGCGCGTCGTCGCGAACTCGACGTGGACGATGCCTCCCGCGAGCGCCTCCTCGAACAGACCCAGCGCGGCGACCCGGCGCGGCGCGACGGCACCACCCACGGCGTCGGCGGCAAGGTCGGCGACGGCTCGGCGGTGGGTCGCGGCGAACCGGGTCAGCGGCGCCCCCGCCGCGACCTGCTCGGCTTCGACCGGGGTGTCGACGTCGACCATCGTGGGCAACAACGTCACTCTCAACCCCGCCGCCCGCAACCGGCGCAGCTGCTCGGCACCCGTCCCGGCCGTCGACATCGGTACCCCCAACAGGGCCTCGGGATGTGGTTCTCGCAACCCCAGCGCCCAGAAACCTCCGTCCGCGGCGAGGCCGAGAACGGCATCTGCGCCGGTGAAGTCGATGCCGCGCAGGAGGTCCGCATCGACCTGCGGGGTGTCCATACCGATGAGCAGGATCGGGCCGTCAGGCGCGGGGAGGTCGATCAGCCGTCGGGAGAACGCGTCGTCGAAGGCGGCCGCGATGCGCTCGTCGAGGCCCGCCCCGCGCTGGGTGAGCACCTCCGTGTCCGGGGGAAGGTACGGCCCTGGTGCCCCGTCGAGCACGACGGTGCAGTCCGCGCCGCTGGCCCGCACGGCTGCGATGGTGTCCTGCAGGGCGGCAGCCGCGAGTTCCGCCGCGACGTGCGGTGGGAAGCGTGATTGCAGCCGGGTCTTGACCCGTCCCGGCCTCGGCTCCTTGGCGATGACCAGCACCAGCTGCGGATGTTCTCCCATGTCGACCACGTCGTCGACGCTAGGGCGCGACGGACACCGGCGACACCGGAGAACGATGACGGTTCGCTGACATCGTTCCCCCGCCCCCTGTTCCCTCCGGTTCGGCGCTCACACCGGCCTAGGGTGGCAGGCGTGAATCCAGATCACGGCAATCTCGCGACGGGCGCCCGGGCGTGCGACCCGTCGGGGGGGCAGGTGGTGCCGGGTCCGCGTCTCCTGCTCGCCGAGGACGACCCGACGGTGGCGTCGGTGGTGTCCGCCTACCTGCGCCATGAGGGTTTCACCGTCGACTGTGCTGATGACGGCCACGCCGCGCTGCGCCTGTGGAGGGACACCGCACCGTCCCTCGTCGTCCTGGACGTGATGCTGCCCGGCCTGTCGGGTCTGAACGTGCTCACGCAGCGCCGTGGACACGGCGACCACACCCCCGTGCTGATCCTCTCCGCCCTCGGGGAGGAGGAGGACCGGATCGTCGGGTTCGAGACCGGGGCCGACGACTATCTCGGGAAACCCTTCAGCCCGCGGGAGCTGGTGCTGCGCGTGCGGGCGCTGCTGGGACGAGAGGAACGTCTGCGCAGTTCCGGGATCCTGCCTCGCCGCGTCCACGTCGGAGCGCTCGTCGTGGACATCGCCGCACACACGGTGGAACGTGACGGAGAACCTGTCGACCTGACCGTCCGGGAGTTCGACCTGCTCGCCTTCCTCGCCACCCACCCCGATGAGGCCTTCACCAAGGAACACCTGTTGAGACGGGTCTGGGGGTGGGACGTGGGCGACACCTCCACCGTGGTGGTTCACGTACGACGGTTGCGGCGCAAGGTGGAACGTGACGCAGCCTTCCCCGAGGTCGTCCAGACCGTGCGTGGGGTCGGTTACCGGCTCACGGGGGTACGACCGTGAATCGCGACACCCTCACCATCCTCGGCCTCTCCCTCGGATCCTGCCTCGTCGTGACGGCCATCTCGATCCTGGTGTTGCGCAGGGTGCGCCGCTCGTCCCTCACCACCCTGCTCGTCGTCGCCGGCCTGATCCCGTTGCTGGCGTTGGCCGTGGCAACGAGTGTGAACGTGCACCAGATGTTCCTTTCCGGCCACGATTCCCTGGTGACCAGCCTCGTCCTCGTCTCCGGTGTCCCCGCCGCCGTACTGACCGCGGTCATGCTGGGGCACTGGCTGACCCGGGGATCGCGGGCCCTGGTGGCCGCCGTCGGCAGCCTCGACTCCACCACCCCGGCCGGGCCCCACGCCGCGAACCGGGGGGTCGTTCCCGGTGAACTGGCCCTGGTGGTCGATGAACTCGCCGAGGTGCGGACCCGGCTCGCGGCGTCCCGGCAGGCCGAGCGTGCCCTGGAGTCCGGACACCGTGACCTCATCGCTTTCCTGTCCCACGACCTGCGTACGCCACTGGCCGGGATCCGGGCTCTGGCCGAGGGGTTGGAGGACGGTGTCCTGGAGGACGTCCCCGCGGCGTTGGCCGACCTGCGAGCGGGCACCGAGCGACTGGACCGCATGGTCTCGGACCTGTTCGAGCTCTCCCGCAACGCTCCCGGTGGTGCGGCCGCCGTGGCACCGCGCATCCTCCTCGACCTGCAGGAGATCGTCGATGACGCCGCCGCTGAACTGGGGCACGTCGCTCGCACCGCCGGGGTGGAACTCGTCGTGGACGTCGAACCGCGTCTCGCCGTCTACGCGGACCCCGAGTCACTGGGGCGCGCGGTCAGCAACCTCCTCGACAACGCCGTGCGTCACACCCGCTCCGGTGGACGGGTCACGGTCAGCGGACACCACGGTGATCCCGGGGAGGTGCACCTCGGGGTACGGGACGAGTGCGGGGGCATCGCGAGTGCGGACCTGCCTCGCGTGTTCGACATCGGGTGGCGCGGTGACGCGGACCGGGGAACGCGGACCCGCGGCGCCGGACTGGGCCTGGCCATCGTCCGTCACGTCGTGCGCGCGCACGAGGGCGTGGTCGCGGTTCGTAATGCAGGCGCCGGGTGTGAGTTCGACGTGGTCATCCCCGGCAGAGCCGGGCCAACCCGGGACCAACCCCGGCCGACGTGGTGCACTGAGCCCGGCTCCACCACCGTCGTCGCCGACCACCGGTGATGTGAGGCCGTGGGTGCCTGCTGGCCTGGGACGATGGGACTTCTCCGAGGAACCACGTTGGATCGTGGGCCGGTGCCAACCGCATCGGACGCTCCCACCGTCGATCCGCGGTGGCAAGGACCAGCTGCGCCACGGTGCGACGACGAGGGTCATCTTCGA
>JBPBQU010000185.1:0-9489 GCA_050955085.1 Janthinobacterium lividum
GGGTCGTCGCGGTCCTCGACTCGCGGCTGGCGAACGCGCGCTACGGCGGTTTTCTGCGTGAGTCCCTGCCTGACTTCTGGTCGACCACCTCGAATGACGTCGCGGTGGCCGCCTTGAAGCGGTTGAGCGGGGACTGAACCGGGCGGGGCTTCTCCATCTTCGGCGATCCGGTGCGGTGGGGACGTTGTGCTGCTGAAAGCGGCGTCATAGGGCATCCTCGTCAGGTGGCCACCGTCGGCTTCCTGCACACCGCGGACGCACACGTCCGCACTTTCCGCGACCTCATCGCCGAACGTGACGACAGCGTCGGCCAACGGCATCTGGTGGACACGGGACTTCTCCTCACCGCACGTGAGCAGGCCGCGAATCGTGTTCGGACCGCACTCGTCGACCGGTTGCGTCGGCTGCGGGCAGAGGGAGCGGACATCGTCGTCTGCACCTGCTCGACGATCGGACCGATCGCGAAGAGTGTCGGGGCCGAGCTCGGAATCCGGGTGATGCGGGTGGACCGACCGATGGCAGAGGCAGCCGTACTGGCGGGCCGCCGCATCGCCGTCGTACATTCACTCGACGCTGCAGCGGCGACGCTGGTGCCCTTGCTGCGCGAATGCGCCACAACGACCGGACGCAGCATCGAGATCGTGCCGGTGCGGTGTGCCGAGACCTGGACAGCCTTCGAATCCGGGGATCTGACGGCATACGCGACCGGAGTGGCCGACGCAGTTCGCTGCTCGGTGCAGTCCCTCGAACCGCCGGTTGACGTGGTGGTCCTGGCTCAGGCGAGCATGATGTCGGTCGCGCCATTGCTACGCGACCTGCACCTACCCGTCCTCACCTCGCCCCGGCTGGCGGTGGAGGCGGCTGTCGAGCTCGTCATGCCCTTCGGCCCTTGACCTGCAACCCGTTCCGATGCTGGATGACGTTCCGATGCCGGATCTCGTGGCGACGCAGGAGCTCGCAGACCGGTGACGACCTCAGAGACTGCGCAGCACCGCGGTCACCCGGCCGAGCACCGTCGCCTCGTCACCGGGGATGGGGTCGTAGAGGGGGTTGCGCGGTAGGAGCTTGACGTGACCGTCTTTGCGCTGCAGGACCTTTACGGTTGCCTCGCCATCGATCATGGCGGCCACGACGTCGCCGTTCTCGGCCGTCGGCTGCTGTCGTACGACGACCCAGTCACCGTCGCAGATGGCCGCGTCGATCATCGAGTCACCCACCACCCGCACCATGAAGTGCTCACCGGCCCCGACCAACTGCGCCGGCAACGGGAAGACCTCTTCAACAAGTTCCTCGGCGAGGATCGGGCCACCGGCTGCGATGCGGCCCACGAGTGGCACGTAGGTGGGCTGCGGGCGGGAGTCGGAGAGCACCGCATCCTGGCCGGCCACACTTCCGAAGCCACCCGGGCCGGGGTTCACCACTTCCAGGGTGCGGGGTCGGCGGGGGTCCTTGCGGAGCCAGCCCAGACGTTCGAGGGTCTTCACCTGATGGGCAACGCTGCTGGGGCTCGTGAGCCCCACGGCTTCCCCGATCTCCCGCATGCTCGGCGGGTAACCGCGCTGCTCGACGCAGACCCGGATCGCTTCGAGGACCTTGCGCTGACGCAACGTCAACCCCACCCGATCCAACGGGCCATCCGGAAAACGGTGCAGGGTTGCACCCGACGTCTCGGACGGGTTCCCCGTCCCGTCGAGGGCCCCATCGGTGTTGCCGGCTCCGTCCAGCACGTCCGTCACGTCAGCTCTCCAGTCCTGTCGGTCGTGGTGCAGCCCCAGCCGCCGACCCTCACTGCCGTCCGACCTTGTTGGTCGCCCGCGTGTGATCACCGTAGTCACGCCGTCCTCGTCGATCAAACACCTGTTCGAAGCGGCGTGTCGGCGTGTCGCCCCCTCAGTGCACCCATGACGTGGAGGCCGCGGAGGCCGGAGAGCACTCCGCTCGGCGTTGCGTGACCTGGTCCACGAGGGCAGACGTGACGCCTGTGGGAAGGCGGGCCGGTGTGCCCTTCGCGGCGCGCGTGGCCCGGCGGTCGTGTCCGAGGCGGCTGGCAGCGTGCGGTCCGTGGTCCTGATGACCGCGGGGCTTGCGCTGCACCGGCCTCACGGTGGTAGAACAGGCCTGTCGCATCGAACACCCGTTCGAGCGGCGTCCGAGTTGGAGGTCTCTGTTCGTGAGCACCACCGCCCTCGCCCTGCCGATGTCGGGCGCCTTCGAGTTCCGCCAGTTCCTCCCTCAGCGTGACCGCGGCTCCCGCCCGCTCGCTCTCGTACCGGCTCTCCCAGCCTGCCCGCTCCCCGTCGCCGTCGCGGTCCGTCGACCCCGTTCTGCTCAGGTCCGTCCCTTCCGGGGGTGCGCCACTGCCCCCGCGCACCGACCGCTGCGTCTGACCCGGCGAGGTCGGTTGTCCATCACGTGCACCGCGGTGACGGTGCTCACGGGCGCGGTCTTCGTGGCGTCCATCGTGGGCGGGGCCCCTGCCGGGGCGGGTGATGTCGTGGGTTCGGTGCCACGGGTGATCACCGTCCTACCGGGGCAGACGCTCTCGCAGATCGCCGGGGAGCTGGCACCGACCCAGGACTGGCGTGAGGTAGCGGCCGACATCGTCGCCCTCAACGACCTGCAGAGCGAAGCACTGCAGTCCGGACAGGAGCTCAGCCTGCCCCCTCTCGAGTGACGCAACCCCACGACCAGCGGGACGGCGCACACTGGACCGTCCCGGAACCCGAGCGCCGGGAGGCGACGTGTACGACCCGGTTCTACGCGGCGCGTCGGTTGCCCCCTCGCACAGACGCACCGTACGGTCGAACTTGGGCCAGCCGGGTGCCTCGGACCCGAACCCCTTCATAGGGTGGGAGCAAGGGCCCGGCGTCGTGGGGGAGGAACCAGGGGTGCACTGCCCGTTCTGTCGTCACGCGGATTCACGCGTCGTCGATTCGCGCACCACCGACGACGGTGGTGCCATCCGCCGGCGGCGCCAGTGTCCGAACTGCTCGAAGCGGTTCACCACCGTCGAGACCGCCAGCCTTTCCGTGGTCAAGCGCTCCGGTGCCACCGAGCCCTTCAGTCGTTCGAAGATCGCCAGTGGGGTCCGCAAAGCCTGCCAGGGAAGACCCGTCAGCGAGGACGACATCGCGCTGCTGGCCCACCGCGTCGAAGAGGCCGTGCGGGCTCAGGGTGCCGCTGAGATCGACGCCCACCAGGTCGGTCTGTCCACGTTGCCGTTCCTTCGTGAGCTGGACGAGGTGGCCTACCTGCGCTTCGCGTCGGTCTATCAGGCGTTCGATTCCCTGGACGATTTCGAGAAGGCCATCGAACGACTACGCCTGGAACGTGAGGCCGCCCTCACCGCAGCGGCCGATGGGGTTCGCCCCGCCTCCGTCAGCGGCTGAGTCAACCCTCGCAGGGGTTGAGACGCGCGCCTGCCCGCGGGGGCGGATGATGTGACCATGCTCGATCCCACATCCCTTTATTCGTTCGAGGGTGAACGCCCCACCCTGGTAGAGCCGCCGATGGTCGTGGCGCTCTCGGGATTCGTCGACGCCGGGGGCGCCGTACGGCTCGCTGTCGAGCACCTGCTCAAGACGTGCCGCCACGAGGTGGTTGCCACCTTCGATGTCGACCAGCTGCACGACTACCGGGCACGCCGTCCGACCATGGTGTTCGGCGGTGACCGGTGGGAGAGCTACGAGGCCCCGCTGCTGCAGTTGCACCGCGTGCACGACGACGAAGGTTCCTCCCTCCTCCTTCTCACCGGACCCGAGCCGGACGTGCAGTGGGAACGGTTCGCGCGCGACGTGTGGCGTCTCGCCGAGGAGTTGGGCGTCGGGCTCACGCTCGTGCTGTCGGCTGCCCCCACGGCGGTGCCGCACACCCGTCCCGGCGGGGTGACGGCAAGTGCCAGCCGTCCCGAACTACTGGACGGATACCGGACGTGGGACGTGCAGGCGCAGGTTCCGGGACATGCGGCGGGCCTGTTGCACCTTCGGGGGGCGCAGGCCGGCCGAGACGTACTCTCCGTGCTGGCGCATGTTCCGCATTATCTGGCCGGCAACGACTATCCCGACGCTGCTGCCGTCCTCGTGCGGACGCTGTCGGGTGCGACCGGGGTGGCGTTGCCGGTGCAGGCCCTGCTCGAGTTGGCCTCTGCCACCCGGGTCGAGGTGGACGCGCAGGTTGCGGAGTCCCCGGAGGCGGCAGCCGTCGTCACGGCGCTGGAAGAGCAGTACGACGCCTCCGGGGATGCCGGGCGCGGGACGGGAGCGGCGAGCGCCTTCCTGCCCACCGCAGACGAGCTGGGTGCGGAGTTCGAGCGCTTCCTCGCGCGTCAGGAGGATGAACCGGGCTCCGGTGAGGTCTGAGGTCGTTGCGTCCCCTGCTCGGGACGGTTCGCGCCGTCTCAGGCCGGAGTCGGTGGCCCCGTGGGCGTCGCGGTGCCGCTCCTGCCGCCCACCGCTCCGGAGAGGTGGTAGCGCAGCGCCAGGGCGTAGGCGTTCGATGCGTCCGCGTCCTCGAACGCGTCGGCGCCATGCTCGTCGAGCAGGAGGACCCGGTGTATGCACGCCGCACCCTCGTCGCGTCGTTCCAGCCGGGTGAAGCGTTCCCCCAGCAGTTCCCGCAACTGGTGTTCGGCGGGTAGCCAGCAGGCTTCGGGCTGGTCGACGGAGTCGAGAGCCCATTCGGTCGTCCCGTTGAAGCCGATGATCTTGCCGGACGGGTGATCGTGGATCTCGACGGTCATGTCGCTGAGGGTGAACACATCGTCGTCCATGTCGCGGTTCGCAATGATGAACCGGTCACCGGAGACCGGGTGCCACTGCAGACCTGCGGACTTCAACTCGAGGGCGAGATCGACGGAGATCACCGTTCCAGCATGCACCTGCCGCCTCGCCGGTGCCAGGTGCGGGCCGGGACGAGGCCGCTGCCCTCATCGTGCCGCCCGGGCACTCTCACGGTAGACACGTCCGGACGCCCCGGGTTCGGGGTGTGGACCACGGCACGTCGAGAGGACACCCATGGACATCGAGGTCGCGCGCGACCGGCTGCTCCAGATGCAGCGCGAGCTGCACGAGACCGTCGAGGAGATCACCGCCCGGTTGGAGTCGGGCAGCACACCGGATGCCGCGGAAGGGGGTCGCGACGTGGCCGACGAGGGTGCTCACGAGCAGCAGGCTGCTGAGAACGAGGGACTGCTCGAAGGGGCCCGTCATCGGCTCGACTCCGTGACGGATGCGTTGCGCCGTATCGAGAACGGCACCTACGGTGTCTCGATCGTGTCCGGTGAACCCATCCCCGAGGAGCGGCTCGAGGCGCGTCCGGACGCCGCCACCCTGGCGAGCGAGAAGCTCTGAGCGAACGCGGCCCCATCCTGGACCTCCCGGAACCCGGCATCCGGCCCGGGAGGTCAGGAGGGGCTGCGGCCGCCGTCCGGGTCAGGGGAGGGTGACGCCTGCCAGGGCATCGTCGGCGGGCAGCTCGCCGTCGAGGACCGCGAGGACTTCGAGGGTCTCCAGTCGGACCGGTCCGGCGGTGGTGAGGAACGCGGTGTCGGCCGCGTCGCGCCCGGTGCTGATGCGGACGAGCGCTTGTCGCGGTGCCAGTCTCGTCGCGTCGACGATCTCCCAGGTGCCCGTTGGCGCTGCTTCCACGACCGCGTGGAAGTCCATCGGGGAAAGGCCGGGCGCGTAGACCGCGCACAACCGCGCCGGCACGTCCATCGCCCGGAGCAGCGAGGTCGTGAGATGCGCGAAATCCCGGCAGACCCCCTGACGCGCGAGCAGGGTCTCCAGGGCGGTGTCCGTGGGCAACGACGATCCGCTGAGGTAGCCGGTGTTGTCGAACACCCACTGCGCCACCGTGTTCGCCAGCTCCTCCCGGGGTACGCGCCCGAACTCCCTGGACGCGAACTGGAGTAACCGGTCGGAGGGGCAGTAACGGCTGGGACGGGTGAACTCCCACCGTTCGGTGTCGGTGAGGGCCGGGGCGCCGGCTTCGTCGATCCGCACCGTCGCGGTGTACTCCACCGAACTCGCACCTGCGGGCACCGTGAACTCGTGCAGCAGCGTCCCGAATCGGTCGGGGAGTTCGCGCACGGCGAACTCGCCGTCGGGTCCGGTCGTCGTCAGCTCTTCCGCTACGATCTCGACACCCTCTCGGCGGGCGACTGCGACGAGCAGAGCGGCCGAGCTGGGGATGTCGCAGCGGAGGTCGAGGCGGGCGCGGACATGGGTGGCGCAGGTCGGGTTCGGCACCGGGAGAGTGTGCCCGACCTGCGCCGAGGTGCGCGGGCCGACGGTCACCCTGCGGTGCGGGTATGCGCATCGTCATCGCCGGAGCCCACGGACAGATCGCCCGTCTGCTCGGGCGTTCGCTCACCGCGCGCGCGGGGACGTGGTCGTGGGACTCGTGCGTGACCCTGAGCACCGGGTGGATCTCGAGGCCGACGATGTCGTGCCCGTCGTGCGCGATCGATGTCGTGCCCGTCGTGCGCGATCGATGTCGTGCCCGTCGTGCGCGATCGATGTCGTGCCCGTCGTGCGCGATCGATGTCGTGCCCGTCGTGCGCGATCGATGTCGTGCCCGTCGTGCGCGATTGATGTCGTGCCCGTCGTGCGTGTTCTCGAGCGGGCAGGTGTCGATGAGCTCACCGATGACCTGGCCGGCGCCGATGCCGTGGTGTTCGCTGCCGGCGCGGGTCCGGCCAGCGGAGCCGCGCGCAAGGACACCGTCGACCGGGCAGCCACCGTCCCTGCTCGCCGACGTGGCGATCGCGGCGGGCGTGCGTGACTACCTGCTGATCTCGGCGATGGGGGTCGACTCGGTGCGCGACGGTGCCATCTCTGACGGTGCCATCTCTGAGGGTGCAAACTCTGACGGTGCCATCTGACGATGTCGGGGAGGTGTTCCTGGCCTACCTGCGGGTGAACGTGTTGCGACCGGGGGCGTTGAACGACGACCCGCCGTCGGGTCTCGTCGACCTGGCCCCTTCGGCGGGCCGCGGGTCCGTGCCGCGCGTCGACGTGGCCGCGGTCTGCGTGGAACTCCTGGACCACGTCGTGCCGGGCAGGGTGCACGAACTCGGCAGTGGCCGGGACCCCATCGCCGCAGCTGTGAGCAGGTTGTAGGGCTCCGCTGCCGAGGCACGTGGCCGCCCACTCACCGCCTCTTGGTTTGGCGTACCCATTTAGCTACTGAGGGTGACGGGTCGGGAGTCACCCGCGCGATGCGGGAGACTGGAACCCGCGAAACCCGTTCGTCACCGCTGGAGGAACCCGTGCCCGCCCCCGACCCCGCGCCGGCCACCACGCCCGCCCCGCACCGCGCTCTGCTGGTGGAGAACATCCACGCCGACGCGTACTCCCTGCTCTCGGAGGCCGGGTGGGAGGTGGAGACCGCGTCCGGTGCGCTGGAGGAGGCCGAGCTCGTCGAACGCCTCGAAGGGGTCTCCCTGTTGGGGATCCGCTCCACCACCCAGGTCACGGCCAAGGTGCTGGAGAGCTCCCCGTCGCTGCGGGCCATCGGCGCCTTCTGCATCGGGACCAATCAGATCGACCTGTTCGCCGCCGCCGCCCACGGGGTCGCGGTGTTCAACGCGCCCTACTCCAACACCCGCAGCGTCGTGGAGCTCGCGCTCGCGGAGATCATCGCGTTGACGCGTCGACTCACGGTCAAGGACCGACTCATGCACGCCGGTGTCTGGGACAAGTCGGCCACCGGGGCCCACGAGGTCCGCGGCCGCCGACTCGGCATCATCGGTTACGGGAACATCGGTTCGCAGCTCTCCGTCGTGGCCGAGGCGCTCGGCATGAGCGTGTTCTTCTACGACACCTCCGACAAGCTCGCGCTCGGCAACGCCCGACGCTGCGGCAGTCTGCACGAGGTCCTCGAGGTCGCCGACGTCGTCACGATCCACGTCGATGGCCGCAGCAGCAACGCCGGGTTCTTCGGTCAGGACGAGTTTGCCCGGATGCGCCCCGGCTCGGTGTTCCTCAACCTCTCGCGTGGGTTCGTCCTCGACCAGGGCGCGCTGCGTCGCCACATCGAGTCCGGCCACCTCTCCGGCGCGGCCGTGGACGTGTTCCCCGATGAACCCAAGGGGCGCGGGGACGTCTTCGAGTCCGATCTGCGTGGCCTCGACAACGTCATCCTCACCCCGCACGTCGGGGGGTCGACCGAGGAGGCGCAGGAGGACATCGGCCGGTTCGTGGCCGCGAAACTGCGCGACTACGCCCTGCACGGGTCCACGACGTTGTCGGTGAACCTCCCCTCCCTCGCGACCGAGACGGCACCGGGCACGGTGCGGCTGGCTCACCTGCACCACAACGTCCCGGGAGTCCTCGCGGCCATCAACCGGGTTCTCGCAGACGCCGGGGTGAACATCGAGGGCCAGCAGCTCGCGACCCGCGGGGACCTCGGCTACGTCGTCACCGACATCGCCGCGGTCGCGTCCGAAGAGGTCGGGCAGCGGTTGCGGGAGCTGCCGGAGACGGTCCGGGTGCGTCAGCTCGGATGACCCCGCCGTGCTGACCCGCCTGCTGGTCATCTCCGACACCCACCTCCCCACCCGGGCGAAGGAATTGCCCGCGCAGGTGTGGGCGGCGGTCGAGGCTGCCGACGTCGTCGTGCACGCGGGGGACTGGTGCGACGAGGCGAGCGTGCTCGCGCTCCGCGAACGCTCGGCACGTCTCGTCGGGGTCGCAGGGAACAACGACGGCCCGGACGTCCGCCGCCATCTCGAGGAGGTCGCCGAGTTCAGCGCCGGTGGTCTCCGGTTCGCGGTCGTCCACGAGACGGGTGCCGCCCAGGGGCGGGAGCGTCGGGTCGAGGCGCGGTTCGCCGGTCGTTGCGACGTCGTCCTGTTCGGGCACAGCCACATCCCGTGGGATTCCAGCACGCCGTCAGGTCTGCGGTTGCTGAACCCGGGATCCCCGACGGACCGTCGCCGAGCGCCGACCGGTACCTACCTGAGCGCAACGGCCGCCGACGGGTACCTGCGCGAGGTGAAACTGCACCACCTCGGGAGGTGACCGGGTCAGCGCGGCGCGGTGACCTGCGAGACGTCGCCGCGGGCCACCACCGTGCGCTCGGCGAGGCGAGGCGGTGTCAGTCCCCAGGCGTTCGCGAGCAGTGCGTAGGACTCTCGGCGCTCGGCCGGGTCGTGGATCTGGGTGACGACGATCACCTCGTCGGCCAGGGTGGACTCGACCAGCGAGCGCAGTCGGGCCACCACGACCTCGGGGGTCCCGGCGAGGAGGTGCCCGCGGGACTGGGCTGCGAGGTTGCGCTCGGTGAGAGTCCAGTGGTGCGCGGCCGCTTCCTCGGGGCTCGGCAGCGGAGCGGGGCGGCCCTGGCGTAGTCGCGCGGTGGAGAGTTCCTGGGCGCGCACGAGGAGGTCGGCGCGTTGCTGGGTCTCGGACACGATGGCGGCGACGGCCAGGATCGCGTGCGGGCGCGGCCACCGCTGCGAGGGTTCGAAATGGTGCCGGTAGTGCC
>JBPBQU010000186.1:0-9329 GCA_050955085.1 Janthinobacterium lividum
GAGGTGCTGGAACGCCCCATCACGATCGTCCCGGTCCCGGTCCCGGTCCCGGTCCAGGACCGGGGGGAAGGGGTGGTGGACGCCTGCTGCTCCTGCACTACCGCGTCCTCCCCGCATTCCATCTACTGAATGTAATCGCGATGTAGCGTTGAGTGAAGCATGGGGGGTCACCAGGCGCATTCGACCCAGGTGCGGTTCGATGCACTCGTGGAATACCGACACCTCGGCCGCTCCGGCCTGAAGATCTCCGAGATCACCTACGGCAACTGGCTCACCCACGGTTCCCAGGTCGAGAACCAGGCGGCCATCGCGTGTGTGCACGCCGCCCTCGACGCCGGGATCACCACTTTCGACACCGCCGACGTCTACGCCAACACCAAGGCCGAGACCGTCCTCGGTGAGGCCCTGCGGGGCCAGCGGCGGGAGTCGCTGGAGATCCTCACCAAGGTCTTCGGACCCATCGGTCCCAAGGGCCCCAACGACACCGGCCTCTCCCGCAAGCACGTCCTGGAGGGGTGCGAGGGTTCCCTGCGCCGCCTCGGCACCGACCACATCGACCTCTACCAGGCACACCGCTACGACTACGCGACGCCGCTGGAAGAGACGATGCAGGCCTTCGCCGATCTCGTCCGGGCGGGCAAGGTCCTCTATGTCGGGGTCAGCGAGTGGACCGCGGAACAGCTGCGCGCCGGTCACGAACTCGCCGTCCAGCTCGGCTTCCAGCTGATCTCGAATCAGCCCCAGTACTCGATGCTGTGGCGCGTGATCGAGGGTGAAGTCGTACCCACCTCGCGCGAACTCGGTGTCTCGCAGGTCGTCTGGTCGCCCATCGCACAGGGCGTACTGACCGGGAAATACACCCCCGGTGCTGAACTTCCCGCCGGTTCGCGGGCCACCGACGACAAGGGTGGCGCGGACATGATCAAGCGGTTCATGACCGACGACGTCCTGACCCGGGTGCAGCAACTCAAGCCCATCGCCTCCGACCTCGGCTGGTCGATGGCGCAACTGGCCGTGGCGTGGGTGCTGCAGAACGACAACGTGGCCACCGCGATCATCGGAGCATCCCGCCCCGAGCAGGTCCACGACAACGCCGCCGCCTCCGGTCGCAAGATCCCCACCGAGGCGATGTCACGCATCGACGCGGTTCTCGGTGACGTCGTCGAGCGCGACCCGGCCAAGACGCTGGAGAGCTCGCCGAAGACCCGCGAGGTGTGAGTACGCCGGGACGACTGGTCTGGATCGACGCCGGTGCGGGCGTCGCGGGGGACATGCTGCTCGCAGCCCTCCTCGACGCCGGCGCGGACCTGCAACGAGTCCAGGCGGCCGTGGACGCCGTCGTCCCGGCCGCCGTGCGGTTGCGTACCCGTACCGTCACCCGGGCCGGACTGCGCGCCCTGAAGCTCGACGTGGACGTGGTGGAGACCGACCACCCGCACCGCCGCTGGTCCTCGATCCGCGAGCGACTCACCGCCGCCGAGCTCGACGAGGGCGTCCGCACCCGGGCGCTCGCCGTCTTCACCCGCCTCGCTGAGGCCGAGGCGCGGGTGCACGCGATCGCGCCCGAGGAGGTGCATTTCCACGAGGTCGGCTCGTTGGACTCCATCGCCGACGTGGTGGGGGTCTGCGCCGCGCTGCACGATCTCGGCGTCACCCAGGTGTCCGCCTCCGCCATCGCACTCGGTTCGGGCACCGTGCGGTCCGCGCACGGTGTCCTGCCCGTCCCGCCGCCCGCCGTCGTCGAGCTCTGCCGTGGGTGGGAGGTCTTCGCCGGGGGCTGCGGGGAGCTGGCCACCCCTACGGGTGTCGCCCTGCTCACCACGCTGGCGGCGGGGCCCAGCACACTGCCGCGCCTTGTCGTGGAGGCCTCCGGCTCGGGTGCCGGCAGCCGCGACACCGCGGAGCGGGCCAATGTCGTCCGGGTCCTCGTGGGCTCTGCGGCAGGTCCCGCCGGGGCCGAGACCCCCGATCGCCAGAGCGTTCTGCTGGCCGCCAACGTCGACGATCTCGACCCCCGGATCTGGCCCGAGGTACTGCGGGAACTGATGAGCGCGGGGGCGCTGGATGCCTGGCTCACCCCTGTCCTGATGAAGAAGGGCCGCCCCGCCCACACCCTCGAGGTCCTCGCCGACCCCGATCAGGCCGACGCCCTCTCGAGCGCCGTCCTGCGCCACACCAGCACTCTCGGGGTCCGGCGCAGCATCGTCACCCGCGATGTGCTCGACCGGGATTGGCACCCCCTCGACGTCGACGGGACGCCACTGCGGATCAAGGTCGGCCATCGCGACGGCACCTTGATCCAGGCCATGCCCGAGTTCGAGGATGTCCTGACCCTCGCCCACGCGCAGGGCAGCACCGTCCAGGACGCACTGCTGGCCGCGCATGCCGCCGCCGTCGCGGCGGGTCTCGTCGCGGGGCGCGCGTTTCCTTGCTCCGACGCGTAGCGGGTCCTTGATCCGAGGGGCAGCGGGTCCTTGATCCGAGGGGCAGCGGGTCCTCAATCCGGCGCGTAGCGGGCGATCTGCGCCGCGAGATGGCCTGCGCCGTACCCGTTGTCGATGTTCACCACCGCCACCCCGGGAGCGCACGCCGTGAGCATCGTCAACAGCGGGGCCACCCCCGCGAAGGCGGCGCCGTACCCAACCGACGTGGGCACCGCCACCACGGGAGCCTCCACCAACCCGGCCACGACGCTGGGTAACGCGCCGTCCATGCCCGCGGCCACGACCACGACCTGCGCCGACCGGAGCAGCTCGAGGTGGCCCAGGACCCGGTGCAACCCCGCGACCCCCACGTCGACGACCTCCACGACCTCGCGGCCGAGGTGGCGTGCGGTGAGCGCGGCCTCCCGGGCGACGGGGAGGTCGGAGGTCCCCGCGCAGGCGACGACGACGAGCCCGCCCGAGGTCTGCGGAGGTGGCCCGGGCCACGCGACGAGGCGGGCCAGTGGGTCGTGGAAGGCGTCGTCCAGAACCCCGGCGAGGGCATCTGCCTGCTCGGGGCGCACCCGGGTGAACAGCGTCCGGGCGCCACGCCCGCGCACATCCGCCGCGATCGCGCACACCTGCTCGACGGTCTTGGATTCGCACAGCACGGCCTCCGCCATGCCCCGCCGGGCGAGGCGGTCGTGGTCGAGGTCCGCGAACGCAGCCAGGGGTTGCGGCGCACGCCAGGAAGGCGTGGACACGTCAGCCACCACGCACGCCCACCAACGCCAGGGTGAAGGCCCCGGACTGGATGCCGGCGAGGTCGAGGGCGACGAAGCGGAAACCCGCCGAGCGCACGACGTGCAGGACGGCCTCGCGCAGGTCCGGACCTGCGACCCGGGCGATGTCGGCGACGGGGACCTCGAGTCGCGCGGTGTCGCCGTGGTGACGGACCCGCACGTCGCCGAGGCCCAACCCACGCAACCCGGCTTCCGCGGCATCCACCTGGGCGAGTTTCTCCGGGGTCACCTCGCTGAAGTGCGGGATGCGCGAGGCCAGGCAGGGGGCCGCGGGTTTCTCCGCGTTGGGCAGGCCCAGGGCGTGGGCGATCCGGCGCACCTGGGCCTTGTCCACACCCGCGTCGGCGAGCGGGCGCAACACGGCGTGCTCCGTCGCTGCCCGTGAACCCGGCCGGTCGGGGCGACGTGCGTCGTCGGAGTTCTCCCCGTAGGCGACGGCACTCAACCCGTGGGTCGTGACGACCTCGCGGTCGATGGTGGAGAACAACTCGTCCTTGCAGAAGAAACACCGGTCCGGACCGTTGCGCCGGTACCCGGGGTTCTCACCCTCGTGCGTCGTGAGTTCCACCAGCGACGCACCGGCGCCGCGCGCGACCTCGTGCGCGCCGAGGCGCTCGTCCACGGCGAGGCTGGGGGAGACCCCGAGCAGCGCCACCACCCGCGAACTCCCCAGGGCCCGCACCGCGAGGCCGAGCAGCACCGAGGAATCCACCCCGCCGGAGAACGCGATCCCGAGACGCCCGCTCGGGACGGCCGTGCGCAGAGTCGTGAGCAGGTTCTCCACGACCACCGCGTCGGCGGGGTCCACCAGGTCGGGCATCAGATGGAGTTGATGAACGGCGAGGAGTACTCGGGATCGGCCAGCAGTGCGGCCTCGGCCTGCGCCACCGGGATCCGGTCGGCCTCGGCCGCGATCGTCATCCCCAGCAACCGCACGTCCCCGGCCGTGGCCAGCCCCGTCAGCTCCGGGTGGGCGAGGACCCACGACACGGCCGCCCGGATCCGCTCGGCGTCGTCGTAGGGCTCGTACCACGTCGAGTAGTTCCCGTCCGTGCCGTTCGGCCAGTTGCGCCGCGACACCGTCTTGATGGTCATCAGTGCCGCGTCCTGGCGGCGCACCTCCTCGACCAGGGCGGTGTAGGCGTCGCGGAACGTCTCCTCCTGCCACAGCACGGGGTTCAACGGGGTGAGCACGGAGGCGAACGGGAAGCGGCGCAGCGCCTCGAGGTGGGTCTGGGCGGCGGTCCTGCCGTGCCCGGTGATCCCGACGTCGCGGACCAGGCCCTCCTCCTGTGCCCGTACGGCCGCCTCCAGCGCCCCGCCGGGGCCGGTGATCGCGTCGAGCTCGACGAGGTCACCCACGGCGTGCAGCTGGATGAGGTCGACGTGGTCGGTCTGCAACCGTTCCAGCGAGCGGTTGATCGAGGCCCACGCGGCGTCACGCTCGCGATCGCCCGTCTTGGTGGCCAGGAAGACGCGATCCCGGATCTGCGGCATCCACGGCCCCAGCCGCAGTTCGGCCTCGCCGTAACTCGCGGCCACGTCGAAGTGGTTGATGCCTGCGTCCAGTGCCTGCTGGACGGAGGTGTCGGCGCTGTCCTGGTCGACGTCCCCCAGCGCCGCCGCCCCGTAGATCAGCACCGAACTGTGGTGGCCGAGCCGGCCCAGCCTGCGTCGCTCCATCGCGAAGATCCCATCGTGCTCGCCGGACGAGTCGGGTGACTCACGGCGGATCCTGCCAGCCCGCTGCGTCGGCGGCGAGGGCACCGCTGCCCGCACTTTAAGATCGGGTCGACACGACAGAGCGTCCGCTCGACACGACGCGGGCACCGTCTCGTCGACACATGGTGGGCACCGTCCCGTCGAGACACCACGGGCACCGTCCCGTCGACCGCACACAGACCCGAGGAGCACAGTGGCGATCCAGCCGATCCGCCTGTTCGGGGACCCCGTCCTCAGACAGCGCGCGGAGGAGGTCACGACCTTCGACAAGGAGCTGCGTCAGCTCGTCGCGGACCTCGAGGAGACCATGCTGGCGGCTCCCGGGGCGGGGCTCGCCGCCCCCCAACTGGGCGTCTCGCTGCGGGTCTTCACCTACCACGCCGACGGGGAGCTCGGTCACCTGGTGAACCCGGTCCTGGAGCTCTCCGAGGAGTGCCAGGAGGGGGACGAGGGCTGCCTGTCCTTCCCGGGGATCCTCGCCGACACCCGCCGCTCGCTGCACGTGGTCGCCCACGGTGTCGACATGCACGGGGAGCCGCTGACGATCTCCGGTTCGGAGTACAAGGCGCGCGCCATCCAGCACGAGACCGACCACCTCGACGGCGTGTTGTTCATCGACCGCCTCGACAAGGCCCAACGCAAGCTCGCCCTCAAGGCGGTGCGCGAGGCCGAGTGGATGGGTCTGCCCGGCCCGCAGGTCAAGGTGTCCCCGCACGACACCTTCGGTCAGGCCAGGTAGTGCGTCTCGTCGTCGCCGGCACCCCCGGGGTCGCCCTCCCCTCCCTGGATGCGCTGCTGGCCAGTTCCCACGAGGTCCTCGCCGTCCTGACCCGTCCCGACGCGGTCGCCGGGCGGGGGCGTCAGGAGGTCGCCTCCCCGCTCGCGCAACGCGCCCGCGAGGTGGGACTGCCGGTGCTGCAACCGGTGCGGCCCCGCGGTGCGGAATTCCTCGCCGAGCTCGCCGACCTCGCACCCGACGCCTGTCCGGTGATCGCCTACGGTGCGCTCGTCCCCGCCCCGGCGCTCGCGATCCCCCGACTGGGGTGGTTGAACCTGCACTTCTCGTTGTTGCCCGCATGGCGCGGTGCCGCCCCTGTGCAGCGCGCCGTGATGGCGGGTGACGACGTCACGGGCGCCTGCGTCTTCCAGCTCGAGGAGGGTCTCGACACGGGACCGGTGTACGCCTCGCTGCGCGAACCTGTCGGCGCACGGGACACCTCCGGTGACCTGCTGGCCCGGTTGTCGATCAGTGGCGCGGACCTGCTCGTGCGGGTGCTGGACGCGCTGGAGGCCGGGACGGCGGATGCCGTCGCCCAACCTGCCGCCGGGGTCTCGCTCGCCCCCAAGATCACCGTGGCGGAAGCCCGGATCGACTGGGCCGCGACCGCGGTCGAGATCGAGCGGCGGATCCGCGGCTGCACCCCGCAACCGGGTGCGTGGACGACGTTTCGCGGGGACCGGGTCAAGGTCGCTCCCGTCCTGGCGGAGGTGGAAGGCCGTTCGGACGATGCTGGCGCGGACGTGCCGGCCGGTCGCATCGTCGTGCAGAAGCGTCGGGTCCTCGTGGGGACCGGTGCAGGTGTGGTGGAACTGAGCAGTGTCCAGGCCGCGGGCAAGCGCGCCATGGCGGCGCTCGACTGGGCCCGTGGGGTCCGCCCGGAACAGGAAGAGGAATTGTCGTGACGTCGCAGACCCGGGAGCAGAACCCCACCCCGCGCCGTGGGGTCAAGAACGATCGCTACACGCGGGTCGACGAGTCGCGCAAGGTCGCGTTCGCGGTACTGCGTGCAGTTGCCGAGGATGACGCCTACGCGAACCTCGTGTTGCCGAAGTTGTTGCGCCAGCGTCGGTTGACGGGTCGCGACGCCGCGTTCGCCACGGAACTGGCCTACGGGGTGCTGCGGGGTCGGGGTAGTTACGACGCCCTGCTCGCGACGGTCGTGGACCGCCCGTTCGAGGAACTCGACTCGGGTGTCCTGGACGCGTTGCGGATGGGCGTGCACCAGTTGCTGGCCATGCGGGTACCCGACCACGCCGCGGTCGCGACGACGGTGGCGTTGGCCCGCTCCGAACTCGGCAGCGGCCCGTCGGGGTTGATCAACGCCGTGCTGCGCAGCGTCTCCGGCCACGACCTCGAAGGCTGGCTCGACGACGTGGCGCCGGACGCCGCGGGCGACCTCGACGGAAACCTCTCCATCCGCTTCTCCCACCCCCAGTGGATCGTGCGCAGCCTGCGTGAGGCGTTGCGCGCGCACGGGCACGACCCGGCCGAGCTCGAGGAGCTGCTGCGCGCCGACAACACCCCGGCGGCGGTCTCGTTGACCGCACTTCCGGGCCTGACCGAGCCCGCCGACCTCTTCGTCGTGGGGGACCGGATGCTCGGGGTGGGGCCGGGACGCTGGGCCTCGACCGCGGCGCGGGTGGAGCACGGGGACCCGGGCAGGTTGCCGGCCGTGCGGGCGGGCCGGGCCCGGGTGCAGGACGAGGGCAGCCAACTGGCCGCCCAGCTCCTCGCCGCGGCCGACCTCGAGGGGCGCGATGAACGCTGGTTGGACCTGTGCGCCGGCCCGGGCGGGAAGGCCGCCCTGTTGGCGGCGACCGCCGTCCTGCGCGGGGCCCGGTTGAGCGCCGTCGAGATCTCCGAGCACCGCGCCGACCTCGTGAAGCTCGCTCTCGCTGCCATCCCCGGTGAGACGGAGGTCCGCGTGGCTGACGGCCGCGAGGTGGGAGCGGAGGAACCGGGCGTCTACGACCGGGTGCTGGTCGACGCCCCCTGCACGGGGTTGGGTGCGTTGCGCCGTCGCCCCGAGGCGCGCTGGCGGCGCACCCCGGCCGACCTCGGCACCCTCGGCCCGCTGCAGCGTTCGTTGCTGGGTTCCGCGCTGGATGCCGTGCGCCCGGGCGGGGTGGTCGCGTACGCGACGTGTTCACCGGTCCTGGCCGAGACGCGTCTGGTGGTGGACGACGCGATCAAGGTGGCCAGGAAGCGCGGGGTCGTGGTCGAACGTCTCGACACCCCGGCGGTGTTGGCGCGGATCACCGACGGGTTGGAGGGGGCCGCGGCCGGGCAGGCCGTGCAGCTGTGGCCGCACACCCACGGCACCGACGCCATGCACGTCGCGTTGCTGCGCCGCAGCAGCTGAGGGCTCGGCCGTTCCCGGCCGACTCATGGTCGTGGTCATGGTCATGGTCATGGTCATGGTCATGGTCTTGGTCATGGTCTTGGTCGTGGGGGAGGATGACCGGGTGACCTGGATCGACGACCTGACCCTGCGCGCCGACGGCCTGTTGCCCGACTACGTGTCGGCGTACTTCCATTCCACGGCCGGTGATGGTTCCTGCGCCCGGGAGGGCCTCTCCGACTGGGATGCTTTTCGTCTGCGCCCCAGCGTGTTGCGGGACTGCTCCACCATCTCCACCCGCACCGAGGTGCTCGGGACGCCGGTGTCGAGCCCGATACTGGTGGCACCGATGGCGCAGCAGGTCGCGGCGCGGGCGCAGGGGGAGGTCCTCACCGCCCGGGGCGCCGCGCGAGCGGACACGTTGCTCGGCGTGTCAACGAACACGGGCGTCCGTTTCGCCGACATCGCGGCGCAGGGGGCCCCGTGGTGGTACCAGGTCTACGTCCAGAGCGAGCGCAGCCTGACCCACCGCCTCGTCGAGCGGGCGGTCGAGAACGGGGCCCGGGCGCTGATGTTGACCGTGGACACCACGGCCCTCGGGGTCGAGAACGCCGAGATCGACCCGCGCAACTGGGTCGAGTCCCACCACAAGTTCCGTACCGGCAACCTCAGCGCGGCCGAGGTCGAGGCCGCGGGGCCGGCTGGTCTGGCCATGGCCCTCGACCTCGGTCCCGACACGATCGGCTGGCTCGCGCAACTGTCCGGCTTGCCCGTGATCGCCAAAGGGGTTCTCACGGCGCGCGACGCCCGGCGGTGTGTCGATGCGGGTGCGGACGCGATCGTGGTCTCCACCCACGGTGGCCGTCGGTTGGGCAGTTCGGTCACCTCCGCCTTCGCCCTGCCCGAGATCGTCGCGGAGGTGGGTTCCGAGGTGGAGGTGCATGTCGACTCCGGATTACGCGGTGGTCACCACGTCGCGGCGGCACTGGCGCTGGGGGCGAAGGCGGTGCACATCGGGCGTCCGGTCATGTGGGGACTGGCCGCGGACGGCGCCGAGGGGGTCGCGACGGTTCTCACCCGCTTCCAGCAGGAACTCGCGACGACGTTGCGGCAGTTGGGGATCGGCTCCATCGCCGAGCTCGGCCCGCACGACGTCGTCCGTCCCTAGTGGTCTGGTGTGAAAGTTCGTGATCGCTGAACCGCCGCAACAGATCCACATGTCGCTACCCGCTTCTCGATCAAGGACGCGGCACCGTCGG
>JBPBQU010000187.1:0-9270 GCA_050955085.1 Janthinobacterium lividum
TTCGAGGTCGTCCTCACCCGGCAGGTTGCGCATGTAGTCGGGTATCCGCGCCGGCACCGGGTTCGTCAGGGTCAGCTCCACGATGCCGGTGACGTTCGCACCCGGGGTGCAGGGGCGGGAGATGCTCACCACGGGCTGCAGCCAGTACTCCAGCTTCGACGGGCGGCTGTTGGTCAGGGCCAGGTGCGCCGTGGTGCCCTCGGTCCGGGGGTTCCCGAGCACCCCCCCGGCGCCGACGGCCTGCAGGGCGGCTTCCTGCGTCTCGTCGGCGCTCCAGATGCTGAGGTGCCCGCTGTCGAAAGCCCGGCGCGCCCCGTCCGCGACGGAGGTCGACAACCCGCCGGAGAGGACCGCCTGGAAGGCCGCCGCCGACGTCAGGGTCAGGAAGGCCTTGCGCCCCTCCTGATCACCGTCGAAGTCGACGTAGGCGTCGTACATGAGGGTGCGGGCGAGGTCGGCGCTCGCCACCGCGCCGTAGGGGCCCAGTTCCAACGGTGCGTGCTCGGGGCCCAGGAGTTCGGCGAGACCGACGGGGTCGATGAAGACCACGGCGTCGGGGCGGGTCAGGCCCGCCCGCTCGAAGAGGCTCCCCGTGAGGCGGCCCGCGTCGTCGGCCTGCCCCCCCACGGTGACGTTCTGCACGTTCCCGGCATCGGGGTCCTCGCCATACAGGACGCGGTATTCGTCCCCGTTGACCCCCGGGTCGCCGCGGACCCCACGGGGGATGTCGCTGTCGGAGCCCGTGCTCAGCAGGGAGATCCGGCCCTGGTCGAGCGAGAGGTAGGCGTAGGCCCCCAGGATGCCCTGGACGGGACGGGCTTCGGCGGGGTTGGTGAACGCGACGAGGTACGTACGCGGACCTCTCGAACCCAGCATGACCGGCAGCTGCGGCAGTACCTCCGCTGCGGTGTCCAGCGGGGCGCTGAGATCGGCCAGTTGCGAGGAGACCGGGACCAGGCGGTCGCGGATCGCGCTCAACACCGTGCTGGAGTCGGTCTCCGACAACGACGCCCGGGCCACCGCCACCCGCGTGCGGTAGTCGGTGACGATCGGTGCGAGTCGGGCCAACCCGGCCACGTCCACCGTCTGGTCGGGGGAGACGAGGCCTTCCCCCAGCACGTCCCGGGCCACCGACAGCGCGTCGGGCAGGGGCTGGGTGAGGACCGCGGCCGCGTGCGAGCCACCGGCCACGGCGCGCAGTTGGTCCCCGACCCACGGGACGTGCCCGGCGAGGCGGTAGGGCCAGGAGCTCGTCGCGCGATCAGCGGCCGCCGCGTCCTCGGCGAGACCCACCGCGCTGGACGCGGCCTGATCGAAGCGCTCTGCCCGCACGTCCGCCTCCAGCCGCGGGACGGCGTCCGCCACCCGCTGCAGCGCGAGGGCGGCCTGCACCCCGGACACGGCGACGGCGGTGACCCACGCCAGCAGCAGGAGCACCACCACGGCGAAGGCGATGCGTACCCCCCTGGGGCGCCGGGTCTCCTCGTCGTCCGGCGGGCGTCGGTCCACCCGCTCGGAATCCTGCGAGCGCTGGTTCTCCGGTCGCCGGTGTCCCCGGGCAGGGGGAGGGGCTGGGCTGTCAGCGGGACCGGACACCGACGGGACACTAACCACCCGCGGCCGGTGGTGCTGCCCTCGACCTGCGCCGCGCAGGTCCATGTCCGCACCCCGACGTAGTCTTGCCGCATCCCCTTCTCGATCTTCCGGAGTGTTCGTGAGCCTCACCGGCCTGCTCGACGTCCTGCGCACCGAACCCGCCGTCCGGGCGGCGATCGAGACGGCGCGCGAAGGCGGCAGTCAGGCGCTCGACGTCGTGGCGCCGCTCGGCGTGCGCCCCGCGCTGCTCGCCGCCTTCGCGGCCGAGCGCCCGCTGCTCGTCGTCACCGCGACCGGCCGCGAGAGCGAGGACCTCGCCACCTGGTTGCGCTGCTACCTGCCGCCCGATTCCGTGGCCGAGTTCCCCGCGTGGGAAACGCTTCCGCACGAACGCCTCTCCCCCCGCAGCGACACCGTCGCCCAACGCCTCGCGGTGCTGCGTCGCCTCGCGCACCCCGCTCCGGACGACCCGACCGCGGGGGAGGTCCGGGTCGTCGTGGCCCCGGTTCGTGCGGTCCTCCAGCCGCTCGTCAAGGGGTTGGCCGACCTGGAACCGGTGCGGTTGCGGGCGGGTGAGCAGATCGGGCTCGACGCCACGGTCGAGGCACTGGCCGCCGCGGCCTACAGCCGGGTGGACATGGTGGAGCGCCGCGGTGAGTTCGCCGTCCGCGGCGGGATCCTGGACGTCTTCCCGCCCACCCGTCCGCATCCGCTGCGGGTCGAGTTCTTCGGTGACGAGGTGGAGGAGGTCCGCTCCTTCTCCGTCGCCGACCAGCGCACGCTCGAGGTCGAGGCCGACGGGGTGTGGGCCCCGCCGTGTCGTGAACTGCTGCTGACGCCTGAGGTCCGCCGGCGGGCCGCGGCGCTCGTCGCCACCCACCCCGAGGCGGCCGACGTGCTCACCAAGCTGGCCGAGGGGATCGCGGTCGAGGGCATGGAGTCGCTGGCGCCCGCACTGGTGGACGGGATGGAGCCGCTGCTCGACGTGCTGCCCGCCGGTACCCACGTCGTCCTGGCCGAACCGGAGAAGGTCCGGGCCCGCGCCCACGACCTGGTGGCCACCGGGGCGGAGTTCCTCGATGCCGCGTGGATGAACGCCGCCGTGGGCGGGGCAGCCCCGGTCGACCTCGGGGCGTCGTCGTTCTGGACGCTGGCCGAGGTCCGCGCGCACGCCGAGAAGACGCAGACCCCGTGGTGGTCCATCACCTCGCTGACCTCCGACGACGATCTCCGTGACCTCGAGGACACCCGGGTGTTGCGGGTGGCCGCGCGTGACGTCGTGGGCTACCGCGGGGAGACGGAGAAGGCGCTCGCCGACCTGCGCGACCTCGCGCGCGCCGGTTGGCGCATCGTGTTGACGACCGAGGGGCACGGTCCGGCCAAACGACTGGTCGAGATGCTCTCCGGTGAGGAGGTGCCCGCGCGACTGGTGGACGACCTCGTGGAGGCACCCGAGGCGTCGGTCGTCGTCGTCACCACCGCCACGATGGAGCACGGTTTCGTCGCGGAGGCGCTCAAGACGGCGCTGGTCACCGAGGCCGACCTGACGGGGGTCGGCGGTCAGTCGACCAAGGACATGCGGCGGATGGCCCCGCGCCGTCGGCGCAACGTCGTCGACCCCCTCACGCTGAACCCCGGTGACTTCGTCGTCCACGAGCAGCACGGCGTCGCGAAATTCCTCGAGATGGTCCAGCGCACCATCCAGGGAGCGACGCGCGAATACCTGGTGCTCGAGTACGCCGCGAGCAAGCGTGGGCAGCCGGGGGACCGGTTGTTCGTGCCCACCGACACCCTCGACCAGGTCACCCGCTACACCGGCGGGGAGGCGCCGACCCTGTCGAAGATGGGCGGTTCGGACTGGTCCAAGACCAAGAGCAAGGCCCGCAGGGCGGTCAAACAGATCGCCGGTGACCTCATCCGGTTGTACTCCGCGCGGATGGCGACCAAGGGTCACGAGTTCGGCCCGGACACCCCGTGGCAGCGTGAACTCGAGGACGCCTTCCCCTACATCGAGACGCCCGACCAGCTGGCGAGCATCGACGAGGTCAAGGCCGACATGATGAAGCCGATCCCGATGGACCGGCTCATCTGTGGTGACGTCGGGTACGGCAAGACGGAGATCGCGTTGCGTGCGGCGTTCAAGGCCGTCCAGGACGGCAAGCAGGTCGCGGTGCTGGTGCCGACGACGCTGCTCGTCCAGCAACACTTCAAGACGTTCGCCGAGCGCTACGCGAGTTTCCCCGTCGTCGTGAAACCATTGTCGAGGTTCACCCCGGGCGGGGACTCGAAGGAGACGCTCGCCGGACTCGCCGACGGTTCCGTCGACGTCGTCATCGGGACCCACCGCCTCATCTCCGGTGAGGTGAAGTTCAAGGACCTCGGTCTGGTCGTCGTCGACGAGGAGCAGCGTTTCGGCGTCGAGCACAAGGAGGCGTTGAAGACGTTGCGCACCAACGTCGATGTGCTCGCCATGAGTGCGACCCCGATCCCGCGCACGCTGGAGATGGCGGTCACGGGCATTCGCGAGATGTCGACCCTCGCGACCCCGCCGGAGGAGCGCCACCCTGTCCTCACCTACGTCGGTGGGCAGGAGGAGAAACAGATCACCGCCGCCATCCGGCGCGAACTGCTGCGCGAGGGGCAGGTGTTCTACGTCCACAACCGCGTCCAGTCCATCGAGCGGACCGCGGCGCGGTTGAAGGAGCTCGTGCCCGAGGCCCGCATCGCGACCGCCCACGGGCAGATGGGCGAACACCGCCTCGAACAGGTCGTCGTCGACTTCTGGGAGAAGCGCTTCGACGTGCTGGTCTGCACCACGATCGTGGAGACGGGCCTGGACATCTCCAACGCCAACACCCTCATCGTGGAACGTGCCGATGCGATGGGCCTCTCCCAGCTGCACCAGCTGCGCGGTCGGGTGGGGCGCGGCCGTGAACGCGCCTACGCCTACTTCACCTTCCCGCCGGAGAAACCCCTCACCGAGACCGCTCACGACCGGCTCGCGACGATCGCCCAGCACTCCGACCTCGGTTCGGGGATGGCTGTCGCCATGAAGGACCTCGAGATCCGCGGGGCCGGGAACATGCTGGGCGGTGAGCAGTCGGGACACATCGCCGGGGTGGGTTTCGACCTCTACATGCGGATGGTCGCCGATGCGGTGGCCGAGGCCCGCAACCAGGTTCCGGGGGCGGGGAGCGACGACACCGAACCGGATCCCACCGAGGTGAAGATCGAGCTGCCGATCGATGCCCACCTGCCGCACGACTACATCGACTCCGAGCGGTTGCGCCTCGATGCGTACCGCAGGCTCGCGGGCACCGACTCCGAGAGCGACCTCGAGGAGCTGGCTGCGGAACTGCTCGACCGCTACGGCGTGCTGCCGCAACCGGTGCTCAACCTCTTCGAGGTCGCCCGGTTCCGGATCGCCGCGCGTCGCGGTGGTCTGCGGGAGGTGTCGTTGCAGGGCAAGCAGGTCCGTTTCGCCCCCATCGACCTGCCCGAGTCGCGCGAACTGCGCCTCAAGCGCCTCTACCCGGGGACGCTGCTCAAGCCGGCGCTCTCGGTGGCGCTGGTCCCGGCGCCGATGACCGCCCGCATCGGCGGCAAACCCTTGCGCGACGCCGAGATGTTGGCCTGGGTGCACGAGTTCGTCGCGGCGGTCCTGCTCGAGCAGCCTGCGGCGGTGGCGGCGGGTCGCTGACGCCACCACGGGCGGGGCCCTCGGCGCACATTCGGCCTTCCCCCTGAGGTCCAGGAGGGTGGGGGGACGGTTTCCCGGCTCGCTACGTTGTCGTCCGTGAACGAGCCCCGTCCCGGTTCCCGCCTCCTCGACCTCGTCGCGATCATGGATCGTCTCCGCTCACCCGGTGGCTGCCCGTGGGACGCCCGCCAGACCCACACCTCGTTGCTGCGCTACCTCGTGGAGGAGAGCTACGAGGTCGTCGAGGCGGTGGAGGGCGGGGACCGTGAGGAGCTGCGCGACGAGCTCGGTGACCTGTTGCTGCAGGTCGTCTTCCACGCCCGGGTCGCCGCGGAGGATCCACGCGAGGGGTTCGACATCGACGACGTCGCCGATGCGATCGTCACCAAGCTGGAACGCCGGCACCCGCACGTCTTCGCGGGGGAGGCCGTCGCCGAGGACCTGCAGCAGAGGTGGGACGCCATCAAGGCGGTCGAGAAACCCCGGGAGAGCGTCCTGGACGGGATACCACTCGCGCTGCCGGCCCTCGCCCGCGCCGACAAGGTGCTGGGACGTCTGCAGCGCAACGGTTTGGTGACTCCGGCCCAGGCCCCGGCCGAGATCCCGGCCCAGACCCCGACCCCGACCCAGACCCAGGCGGTGGCGGGAGTGGAGGCTGAGCCGGCGATGGCCACGGGTGGCGACGAGGTGAGCGTGGGGGAGGCCCTGCTGGCGTTGGTAGGGCACGCCCGCGCGGCCGGTGTGGATCCCGAGGCCGCGTTGCGGGTCGCCACCCGGCGGTTGGAGACGCAGGCGCGCGCCGTCGAACGCGCCCGCCGAGAGGGTGTGCCCGCATGACCGGGACGCACGTGGTGGCCATCGACATCGGCGGCACGAAGATGGCCGCCGGGCTCGTCTCCAGCACCGGTGAGGTCAGCGGCGAGCGAGAGGTCCCCACCGACCAGCGAGACGCAGCCAACGTGGCCACGGCCCTGGACGAGCTGGTGGACGGTGTGCTCGGCCACGCCGCGGAGGCCGGGATCGAGGTGGCTGATGTCGTCGGCGTCGGTTCCGCAGGCCCGGTGGACACGCCCGCAGGCACCGTCCACCCCGTCAACATCGCCTCGTTACGGGGGTTTCCGCTCGTGGAGCGGGTCGCGGCCCGGGCGGGCGCGGTGCTGGGACGTCGGGTGCGGGCCGCGCTCGCCCAGGACGGGCAGTGTTTTGCGGCCGCCGAGCAGTGGATCGGTGCGGCGGCCGGGTCACCCTCGGTCCTCGGTGTCGTGGTCTCGACGGGTATCGGCGGGGGGATCGTCCTCGACGGGCGCATCCTCACCGGGAAGACGGGCAACGCGGGATTCATCAGCCACGTCGGGGTGGTGCTCGACGGTGAGCGCCTGCCGGGCTCCGGTGCGCTCGGTGTCGTCGAGGCGTACGCCAGTGGACCGTCCATGGTCCGGGCCGCCCTGGCGCGTGGTTGGCGTGCCGGCGAGCGAGTGGACGCCAAGGTGCTCACGGCCGACGCGGCCGCCGGTGACCCGCTCGCCCGCGACGTCATCGCCGCCGGTACGCGGGCGCTGGCGTCCGCTTTCCTCTCCACCGCAGCGCTCTTCGACCTCAGTGACATTGTCGTGGGTGGCGGGGTGGCCTCCGCCGGGGCCGTGCTGATGGACCCGTTGCGGGCGGCCTACGCCGAGCTCGCCGTCTACCCCCACCTCGCGGACGTCGCGATCTCCGCCTCGCTGTTGCCCCGGCGCTCCGGGTTGATCGGTGCGGGCAGGCTGGGCTGGCAGACGCTGCAGGCGTGAGCGATAGGCTCGGCCCGCTCGAAGCCATCAGTCGGACCGTCGAAGCAGTAGGAGTGCGTGTGGCCACCATCGAGGCCGTCGGAGCTCGTGAGATCCTTGATTCCCGCGGCAACCCCACCGTCGAGGTCGAGGTTCTCCTCGACGAGGGAACGTTCGCCCGGGCAGCGGTGCCCTCGGGCGCCTCCACGGGTGCCTACGAGGCCGTCGAACGTCGCGACGGCGACGCGAGCCGCTACCAGGGCAAGGGTGTCGAGGACGCCGTCGAGGCCGTCATCGACGAGATCGGCCCCGCGCTGGTCGGTCATGACGCCCACGAGCAGCGGATCATCGACCAGGTGATGCTCGACCTGGACGGCACCCCGAACAAGGCTCGGCTGGGTGCCAACGCGATCCTCGGCGTCTCCCTCGCCGTCGCGAAGTCGGCGGCGGCGGCGGCGGACCTGCCGCTGTTCCGCTACCTGGGTGGGCCCAACGCCCACCTCCTGCCGGTGCCGATGATGAACATCATCAACGGTGGCTCGCACGCCGACACCGGTGTCGCCATCCAGGAGTTCATGATCGCGCCGATCGGCGCCCCCTCCTTCCGCGAGGCGTTGCGCTGGGGTGCGGAGACGTACCACTCGCTGAAGTCCGTGCTCAAGCAGCGCGGGCTCGCGACCGGACTGGGCGACGAGGGCGGTTTCGCCCCGGACCTGCCGAGCAACAAGGACGCCCTGGACCTCATTCTCGAGGCCATCAACAATGCCGGTTTCATCCCCGGCAGCGACATCGCACTCGCGCTCGACGTCGCGGCCACCGAGTTCTACGCCGACGGCTCCTACTCCTTCGAGGGTTCCGCCCGTTCCGCGGAATGGCTCACGGGGTACTACGAGGGCCTGGTCTCCGATTACCCGCTGGTCTCCATCGAGGACCCGCTCTCGGAGGACGACTGGGACGGCTGGCAGCACATCATGAACGCGCTGGGGGACAAGGTCCAGCTCGTCGGCGACGATCTCTTCGTGACCAACCCAGAGCGTCTGCAGCGGGGGATCGACCTCTCCGCGGCCAACGCCCTGCTGGTGAAGGTGAACCAGATCGGCTCGCTCACCGAGACCCTGGACGCCGTGGAGCTGGCTCACCGCAACGGTTTCGCGACCATGATGAGTCACCGCTCGGGGGAGACCGAGGACACCACCATCTCCG
Organism: Janthinobacterium lividum; assembly: GCA_050955085.1. Classification (GTDB taxonomy): domain Bacteria; phylum Actinomycetota; class Actinomycetes; order Actinomycetales; family Kineococcaceae; genus Kineococcus. Next base: position 8,266 of record JBPBQU010000187.1, read on the forward strand.
ACCTCGCCGTCGCGGTGGGGTCCGGGCAGATGAAGACCGGTGCGCCCGCGCGTTCCGAGCGGGTGGCGAAGTACAACCAGCTGCTGCGCATCGAGGAGGAGCTGGACGACGCCGCCCGCTACGCCGGTGCGAAGGCGTTCCCGCGCTCGGCGGGCTTCACCGGGCGCGCCTGACGCGATCGGGGCCTCCCGGAGGCGAAGCTGGACGACATGGCGACGCGACGTCCGACCGCGCCCCGCAGTACCCATCGCACGGTGGGGACTGCGGGGCGTGGTGCTACGCCCCGTTCGGGGGCCGGGCGCGGGCCCACGGGGTCGCGTCCCACCCGGATCGCCGCCACGTCGCGGGCGTCCACCCGCCCGGCACCCGCTGCCCGCGGACGCAGCGGCGCGACGATGTCGGCCGCCGAACGCCGTCGCACGCGCGGGCCGCGGGTCCTCGTGCTCAGTGCGCTGGTGCTCGTGCTCGCGATCTTCCTGGTTCCCAGCCTGCAGAAGTGGCTCGAGCAGCGCTCCGAGATCGGGGTGCTGAACGCCCAGATCGCCCAGCAGCACGAGGACCTCGCCGCCTCCCAGGCCCAGCTGCACCGGTGGGACGACAACGCCTACGTCATCACCCAGGCCCGCAGCCGGTTGCTGTACGTCATGCCGGGGGAGACCCCCTATGTCGTGGACGGCGCCTCCGACGCCGACGCGGTCGCGCCCCAGGAGGCGGCCGCGGCCGTTCCCAGGTCCTCCGCCGCCTGGTACGCCAACATCTGGGAGTCGCTGCGTATCGCCGGCAGCCCGGACGACACCCCGACCGGAACCGGTCTGGGAAGCACCCCCTCCTCCTCGTCCCAGACGCCCACGAAGACAGGCCCGTGACCTCCCACCCCGACCCGTTCCGTCCCGACCCCCCCCAGGTCCAGCGAGGCCAGGTCCAGCGAGGCCAGGTCCAGCGAGGGCAGGTCCACCCCGAGCGATCGCACCCGAGCGAGCAGGACCTGGCGGACATTCACGAGCT